>CAYOTU010000077.1:0-11516 GCA_964406905.1 uncultured Myxococcales bacterium
TTTCGGCCCATGAGGTTGGGGTGCTGCTCAATCTCGCCGAGTTCCCCGATCTCCTTGCCAATCTTGAACAGCATCTCCATGGCGCGCTCAGCATATATTATCTCGCGTCCCCGGAAGCGCATGGTCACCTTGACTTTATTTCCTTCTTCGAGGAACTCCCGAATTTGACGGAGCTTGGTCGCAAGGTCATGCCCGTCGGTCTTCGGACGAACCTTGATCTCCTTGATCTGGACCGTCGTCTGGTGCTTTTTTGCCTCTTGGGTCTTCTTCTTCTGCTGGTACTTGAAGCGCCCGTAATCCATGATCCGGCAGACAGGCGGCCGCGCCAGCGGGCTGACCTCAACCAAGTCCAGACCCGCATCGCGCGCTTGATCAAGCGCCTCCGGAACGGTCATGATGCCGAGTTGAGTCCCTTCGCCGTCGATCACGCGCACCCTGGGCGCACGGATCTGCCGATTTAATCGATGGGCTTCCGGTTCTTCTTTCTGAAACTGCGGGCGTCCTCTTCTCATCTCACTCCACGATTTGAAAGAGAGCCCCAGCCAGTCCCTCTACAACAAGGCTGGAACCGAAGCTGGGGGCCGAAACTGGTAGGCGCGGAGGGACTCGAACCCACGACCTCTTCCGCGTCAGGGAAGCGTTCTCCCACTGAACTACGCGCCTGCTTTCAACACTCTATCCATTCTTCCACCAATTGACCATGCTTGACCACGGCGGCTTCAGGACCCGGGTTCTATACAATGTGCGCAGGGGCGGGTCAAGTAAAAATTGGGGGTTGGACCTCGATCACGTCGGCGCTTTCGAAGCGCGCGACGAGGGCCTCGAGGACAGCGCTCGCCGCGGCGGGATCCCGGGAGCGGACCACCAGTCGGACGTGTGGCTTCGGGGTCAACACCGGGTAGGAGCCGATGCGTACGGTGGGCCAGGCCCGCGCAAGCGCGTCCATGTCTCCTGCGAGCGCGGGCTCCCGCACCCGTACCTTTACATGACCCACATGAAAAGCCCCCGACTCCAGGAGGGGCGCAAGGAGGGGAAATTTGTCCTCGAGAATCTCCGGCACCCCTGGGAGGACAAAGATGTTACGGAATCGGATCAGGGGCCAGGCGAAGCGGCCGCCCGGGATCAACTCAGCCCCCGCTGGAGGGCTGGCCATGCGCAGGGCCCAGGGCAGTTCGTCGCCCTGGTAACGGCGTTCCACGATGCGTACCAAGTCGGGGTGGGGCGCCAGTGGGACATCGAAAGCCATCGCTACGGCCTCCCATGTGCGATCGTCAGGTGTGGAACCGATGCCGCCCGAGGTGATGACATAGTCATGGGACGAGGCCAGGGACGCCAGCTCCGGCGCTATGATGGCGGGGTCGTCGGGTAGCGTCAGGATTCGGGTGACCTGGGAGCCGAGCGCCGCGACGCTCCGGGCCAGGAAGCAGGAGTTGGTGTCCTGCACAGAGCCGTCGAGGATTTCATCCCCGAGGATCACCACTGCGACGCGTTTCATTTCGTCCATTCAGACCTCCTGCCGTAGGACCAATCTATCAAATCAAGGCACGGTTGACATTGCCTTTTTACGCTGATTGAGGGATTCTCACCCCATGTTGAACTCATATGACCCTAAAAATTATGAGCGATTTCTCCGGGTGATCCTCGAGTCTTCCCGATGGCTCATGGCCGATTCCAGCGGAGGAGCCCACACCGAGGTCCTGCAGATAGACGGCGAGGTGCTGGCAGAGAAGCTGGCGCCCATGGCCTCGGACCCCGCGGCGAAGCGGCGGCTTGCGGAGCTGGCTCGGGAGATCGGGGACAGGTTCCTGCTCAAGCGGGGCAAGATCAGGGATATCAGCATGCGGGTCGTGGGGGACCGGGAGAACACCCTCCCGCGCAGCACGATCTCCTACGCGTTCGGTCCCGTAGGTTACGCTATCCATCCCTCCCTGGAGAAGACCCGCATCGACGTGGCGGACGCGGTCCGGCAGCTTCCCTACTTCGGCTTCGGCAACCGGGAGGACCAGTTCGCACCGGACTTCCTCGAAGCGTTGAGCCGCGCCGCGCTCGGGGACAGGCGGCCCTTGGGGCTCGGCCGTGGGGAACCTTTCCTCATCAGGATGAACTCCGGAGTCAGCAGCCGATCGTCGGTCTATGATATCGTCGGCAGCGATCCTTACTTCCAAGGGGACTGCGAGAACTGGCGGGATCTCCGCAGGCTTCAGGACGGGATCCGGCGCGAGCCCCTGTCCAAGGGCATGGAGGATCGCCTGAGGCGCTTCTTCGACGCGCCGATCACGGTCGGCTGGCGGGATCTCCTGCGCTACGCGAGGGGCAGCCGCCACCCGGAGTTTGGCTGGAATACAGCGCGGGACCTGATCCTCGACGCGTTCGGTCGCTGGGGGGACGAGTGCTTCCTTCTGCCGGAGATCACCTACTACGCGCCGGACCTCAAGATCTCCCCGGAGGACCTGGCCCAGCGGCGGCGGCACAACGGGGAGGTCGTGACCTCCCTGGCGCGGGTCCTGGCCGCGCGGCTGCCGCGTTCAATGCGGCAACGGCTCTCGGAGCAGGAGGTGGAGACCCTGACCTGGGATCTGTTGGAGTTCCACCACGACTATCCGGTCTATCGCGTCGAGCCCTACCAGGGGATCCTGAGCGTCAGCATGGTGCGCATGCTGGCCCGCTTTGGTGCCGGCCTCGCCAGTGTGTTCACTGGAATGAACCTGCCCGACCGCAAGAACACCGATCTGAGCCTCCTCCTGGAGCGTCCCGTCCTGGCCGTATCTATCATCCGGGAGCTGAAACCACGGGAGGTGAAGAAGTTCCTCATAGCGCTCGCCGCGACCCTGACAAGGTACGAGCGCGGCGGCGCACCCGGGGTGCCGGGCCGCTTCGAGCGAATAGAGCGTACCTTCTACACCTTTCAGGAGCGGGCCGACTACCACGCGTCCCGGCGAGGGAGCGTAGAGCGGATCATCTCCCTGGAGGAGCTATGGGAGGAGCAGAACGTCCAACTCCTCGATGAACTGCCCGAGCTGGCCGAGAAGCTCCTGGTTTATTTCGTCATGGCCTATCGGTACTACGTGGACACGGGCTTTTTCGCTGATCTCAGGCCCCGAAACGCGGGTCGGGACATCTTCATATATGGGATCTGGGGTTACCTCACCGACAACCTCCTGGTGGTGCTTGGTAAGGATCAAGATGGTGCGAGGACCGCTGAGATCCGATACGTGGACAACCGTGACCAGTTCAAGGAGTTCCGTCGCCAGGAGGACCGTGACGTGCCGGTAGGTCTCGCCCGCACAGCGTTGCGCCTGACCAGCCTGGTCTCAGAGCCCAGCCTTCGCAGGTCCATCGGGCTTTTTGCTGACCAGGTGCAGCGCAACCGGGGGGAAGCCCGGACGACGCCACGCTCCATAGCGGAGAAGCTCCAGCACCAGGGGCTCGACATGTTACAGGCCGTGGCCCACGATGTTGTCGATCATTTGTTCGAGAATACCCGCTCCCTGGTGGACGACACAGTGGACGACCTCTTCGCAGGGGTGCGCCAGATGGGCCGTCGTCTTGAGGACAAGGGACTGCTGCGGTCTGAGGATGGAGATTGATTCCTTATCTATCTCTTTTGTTTGGCGTCATCTCGCGCCGGGCGGGGCCCTGAAGAACGGATTGCGTTCAGCCGCTGCAATGTGTTGAACCAGAACGGGGCTCCCAGCGACACCGCAAGCGTCGTCAAGAGCAGTCCGAGGATGCGGATGATGATGTCAGGCCATCCCCAGGAGAGGCCCGCCCTCCACCCGACGGGGAAGGGACGGAGCTGCTCCAGGGAGGCGTAGATCTCCGAGCTGCCCAAGCCATCCTGAGCTTTCTGGTCAGCGATCACCGTGATTTGTGCCAGTTGCCCGGCATCGTTCCACAACCTGGCCGCTATATCGAACGTGTCAGCGCCGAGGGCCAAAGTGATGACGAGGGCGATCCCCAGAGAAACCCGCTGGAGTCTTCGTTTGTAGACCCCTGACATGCGTTCCATTGCGTCATCGAACCAGGAGGCGACCTCTTTCCGGAAATCGTCGTACTTGTTGTCCGCCTCCTTCACCATCGCTTGGAGGGAGTTCCTGACCCGCGAGGCAGGGAGATTCGCGATTCCTTTCTGTAGATGCTCCGACCAGTCCGCCCCCTTGGGGGAGGAGTCCAGTGTCAGACCACCAAGGACGGCCGTCGCGAACATCTTGCCTGACAGGTACGATGGGCCGTGCCTGCCGGATAGCTTGGTGAGGCCTTCCACCCTGGGATCTTCCTTCAACGCCTTGTACAAGGCCTCTGCCTTCTGGTCGTCGAGCAAGTCCTTGATGCCCTGACGCAGGCTCTTTGCGCGCCAACCGAGGACGGACGCCAGGAGCTCGCCGACGGCCGAGCAGATGAGCGCCAGGAGGAGGTAGAGCAGGGTCAGTCCGAGCAACACGTCGACGAATGTTCCGAGATCCATTGCTGCCTCCTCTAAAGACTGAACGGCATTGTCATCTTCCCGTACCCGAGGCTGATGATCAGCGGCATCTTCTCCAAGTCGGATGCGAAGTCCTGGAACGTGGTGTCAAGCGTTGTGCCGAGCAGGATGGAGACCTTCTTGAACTCAAGTGCGAGACTCAGACCTGTCAGGAGCGATGTGTCGCTGCTGGACCACTGCGCAGCGTTGGCTGCCAGATAGAGCGATGCCCTCCCGGAGATGATGGATTTCCACTCCGCATCGAGCCGTCCACCGACTCGGAGGTCGGGGGCCGATTCCAGATGACGAAGGTTTGCCTGCGCTCCCGCGCCCCAGGTGAGCCAGTCCATCTGATGGTTGAAAGCGAGGTAGAACGGGACCGTCGGCACCAACCACTTCGTCGTCTTCTGTGTGACGACGGTCAGGCCCATGTCCAGCATTGCGCCTCTTTTGTAGGCCTTCTTGAGGTGACGCTCGCATGCTTCCTTTGACTCGACACGTGCATTTGGTCTGAGCTGGGTGGTGTCCGTGGGTTCGCAGTATGTGTCGATCTCCTCTAGCCTTGTTTTGTTCCAGAACCGGTAGTCGCGGTCATTATACAACGTCCATCGCACACCGAGCGCGGCCCGGGTGCCCGATGAAGCGCTCGCTGAATCGTCTGGAGCGTGGGTTGTCGCGAATGACACCCGCGTGCTGTCCAGCAACGCGTGTCCCCATCTCTTGCCAGGCTTCAGACCCCGCCATTTCTTGAAAGTCCAGCTCCGGTAACCGAGATGTCCGAGTCCGATCTCAGTGGCGACGCCGGGTCGGAACCCACCACCGTTGGCGAAGTCCACTCCGGACAGGTTCTGTATCAGGAAATCCGCGAGCGTCTCCGGTCTCGCGAATCCACCCGGGACAAGGTCAAGCGCCGCGGCCGCTGGAATCTCCGGCACCACCAGGAGGTCCTCAACCGCTGCCGGCGCTGAGTCTATCCCCTTGTCTCCGACCACATCATCCGCACGGGTATGAGTCGAAACGGCCAGTGACGCGGCCAGGACCGCGATACCCAAGACACATCTCAGTCTTCTTATCATGCCACCTCGACCCATTGGGCCACCCAGCCGTCGTTGACGTTCTCGCCGTCTTTGTACTTACCCGTCTGAGGTGCCGGGCAGCCTTCGACAGCGGCATCGCCTTGGCGGATGATGATCTCGACGCGCCACTTGCCGTTCGATCCGTAGCGGCGCAGAGTGCGCCAACCGTAGAGCAGGAACTTGCCTGTCAGCTCTTCAGGATCGCATGTAACCGGATCGTCCGGGGGTTCGGAGACGTGCTTGAGTACATCCCGATGATCAATGTCCGGGTCGATCTTGTGGTCATGGTCCATGTCCGTCCACAGCTCCACGCCGGTGTAACCCTTCTCTCCGTTCTCGACGAGGACCTGTATGGTGACAGGGCCCCCGTCCTTCCTGATCTTCAATGGTGTCTTCAGGATCCCCATGTCACATTCCCCCTTCTGTTAGATGCCACAAAGCCACGATCATGCGTTGATCCTCCTCGCGAGAGATTTCACAGGCAGTTTCGCCACTCAATCATCTGTATTGATGCATGAGGACCGATTTCTGGTCACGTTAAGACGAAAATTGGTGAAAATTCACGAGGGCGGGAAGCTACGTGGCGTTCTCCTCGGGCACGGACGGCACGACATCCGGCGCGGAAGGCGCGGCGGCGCGGTTACGGGCTCCGCCGGTGCGGCCTCGGGCACCCGAGCGATCGGGGGGCAGAGGTCTTCGAGGTCCAGGTCCTCCTCCAATTCGAAGACGAGGGGACCCATGCCGCTCGACAACGGGTACGGCGTCGTCATCGGTACGCTGGACCACCTCATGTGACTTGATCAACGTCGAGACTCCGGTCGTGTAGCTGGCTGCGGCGGCTTGGCTTTGTCTGGGGGCTCAGGGAGGTGCGGGGGGACCGTTCGGCGAGGAGTCCGCCCGCTGGCGGTTTCCTTGCGAGGGGAGACGATCCTCCGCCGGTGGGAATGACCGGGTCGAGTGGGGGCGGGCCCCCACACGGCCCGGCCTCGCAGAACGGTCCCCCCGTGCCGACCGGGTTGTTGGCTGGGTGCTGTGAGGTACTTGAGAACGTCCGGGGGTGTTGCTTGCTGTGTGTTCCAGTGGTTTTGGCAAATGACAGATCGGGAAGAGCCACGGTCGCGGGCTCCCGGCTGGGATCGGACACGGCAACGGTCGTGCGCCACTCCTCAGTGAACCCGCGGCCCGGCGCCGCCGTCGATCACCCGGAACCGGCGTCGCTTTTTCTCCCAGCTTGAATCCTTGGCCTTGCTTCTGAGCCAGTTCCTCAGCTTTCTTGGGCGCCAGCGCCCTGTCACCAGGAGCCATCCGGTCAGGAGGCCGCCCATCTGTACAGCGAAGTCCGGGTTCGAGCCCGTCATGAAGAAGAGCACGTCCATGCCGACGACCACGTAGAGGATCCACTTAGCTTGAATCGGATCCGAGAGGCCCATGAGGCGGATGCGTTCGTTGCCGTAGACAATGTGGAACGCTACGAAGAGGCCCAGTACCGGCGCACGCATTCCTGTGATCAGCGAACTGAAGGTCTCAGGCCGGGCCCAGACCGCTACGCCGCCGACCAACGCTCCCCCGGCTGCGCAGGCTCCAAGGAAGAACAGGAAGTGGTTCCGGCGCCAGCGCAGCGCGAACATTCGGCCAAGGACCCAGATCAGGAATACGTCGAAGAGCAACCCGAAGAGGTCACGGGGCGTATGGACGAAGGGATGCGTGAAGATCTGCCAGATCCTCCCCTGGACAAAAAGTTGCGGAGAGAACCCCACTGCGAGGAGGACCTTGTTGGTGACCTCCGTCGGCAGGGGCAGGAGGAGGACCCAGACCGCTACCTGGATCGCCACGAGAACTTGGATGACTCGCGGGAGCGTCTTCCAGGAGATGATGATGCGGTCTTTGAGCCCCATGACGGTCAGGCCTCGTTGTCGTTCGCAGCACGCCGGGCGCGGATGAGTTGCGCGGTGATGCTCACAGCGATTTCCTCTGGGCCGACCGCGCCGATATCAAGACCCACCGGCATGTGCACCGCATCCAGATCCTTCTCAGCGAAGCCCTCCCCGATGAGGGTCCTGCGGAACTTCTGGGCCTTGCGAGTGCTGGCCATGACTCCAATAAACCTCGGTTTTCGGGGTAGCGCTGACCGTAGCACGAAGATGTCGTGTGCGTGATCATGGGTCATCACCAGGATCCAGTCCGAGGCACGGATCGCCTGGGACGCATCCTCGCCCGGGTCTGCCTCCACCTTGTCGACGTCGTCCGTGAAGCCCGCGCTTGCCATGATATCCGCTCGAGGATCAACCACCCGTACCCGGAAGCCGGCGTTGCTCAGGAGCGGGGCCAGTGCACGAGAACAATGCCCCGCGCCGTAGATGATTACCCGCTCCGCTGGCATGTGGGGCTCGATGAACGCTGCCATGGTTCCGCCGCAGCCCATATTCAGGTCCTTGCCGAGGTCGTAGCGAACCAGGCGGGGTTTACCTTCCGCCAGGGCCTCCCTCGCAGCGCGCATCACCTCCCACTCGAAGCGGCCGCCGCCGACGGTGCCATGGATCGTGTCGTTGTCCAGAACAAGCATGCGCGCGCCGACACCCTGGGGTGCGGAGCCGATGCACTCTATCACCACGACGTCAGCAAAGGGCTGGTTTGTCTGCAGCAGGTTGGTCAGGATGCGGGAGAGGTCCGGTGTCCATGTCATCGTCCGTCCTCCAGGGGTTCAGTGGTTATGGGCATTGCGACCAGGGTATAGCCGAGGTTGCCCGGGCCACCGCCGGGCTCCACGCCCTCGACGCAGAGGGTCATGGGGCCGCCGGGCTCCGGCGCCAGGAGCAAACGTTCGGTCGCACTGCGTTTCAGTGTCATCTGTTCCACGAGGATCCCTCCGGGGCCGTAGACCGTCGCGCGGATAGCGCGGTCTCCGCCCTCATGCAGGGTTACGGCCAGCCGCCCGCCCGGGTGCGTGGCTCCAACGGGGAGGCCGTAGCAGTCCCGGTCCCCGCCGTACGCGATGTAGCCTCGGAGCCCCTCTTCGTCGGGGTTGACCAGGGAGGCATGGGCTGGGCTGTCGTTGGGTTCGGTCTCTTCGCCGCTGGTGTCCCGTACCTGGATGGTCAGTGCGTAGGGCGTCAGGGGACTGAACCCCTCCGCAGCGGAGACCGACAACCAGGCTCCCTCAGGCGCGGGGGCCCAGTTGGGGAGTGAGACCCCATCGCCGGGCTTCCGACCTTCGATGCGCCCGATGGCCTCGCCGTCGAAGTCCAGGATTTCCAGAGCCAGTCGGACTCCGGGGAGCCCGTCCACGTCCAGGCGTACTGTGCGCGCGTCGCCGAGGGTCACGTGGTAGACGTCCCGGTCAGTGGGATCATGAAGCCAGCCCGTGAGGGTCACCGGCACCTGGAGTCGAGTCGCGCTGGCGATCCCGTCGTCGGGCTCGAGCTGGGTGCGTCGTTCGAGCGCGTGCGTCTCTGTTGAGAGGGTGTAGCGGGCCATGCCCTCGAGAGTCTTTGGTGCCCGCACCACGACATAGAGCGCTTCGATATCTGGAATCACCGCGAGGTTGGGTACGTGGATTCGCCGCCCCTTTTCGCCCTCGCCGCGCAGGAGGGTGACCCGATCCGGGGTGAACACCTCCCATTCCAGGCCGAGGGTCGGGTCGGGCAGGATGTCCAGCGCTATCCGGGAGTCCAGGCCAAGCAGCGACGTCTCCAGGCGGAACCAGTCCACGTCTCCCAGGTGGAGGCTCGCGGCCATGGATTTGCCCAGGTGTAGCCGGTTGGCGTGGCGTTCGTCGTTGTCCGGCTCCAGCTCGTGGCCGCCCTTCACCTCGTCTACGTGGACACGGAGCCGGTAGGGGTCACGGATGTTCCATGGATGACCAGCGTTGGCCCGCGCTGCGGTTACACGCAGGAACCAGGTGCCGTTGGACAGGGCTGTGTTCGCGAGGTGCTCGCCCTGGCCCGTGCCGTATGCATCCACCCTGGAGATACGCCTGGCGCGGCCGCCTATGCCCCGGTGCCAGAGTTCAAGGGAAAGATCGATGCCCTCCACGGCCTCCAACTCCACGGTAAGGGCTCGGGTCTCGTCCAGGTCCACCGCGGCAGCGAACCAGTCCTCGTCGGGGTTATCTTCGGAGAGCGGCGGATGGATCCATCCCCAAATCTCGCCGGAGAGTTTCACCGCTGTGGCCTGGTCACGGGAGTTGTCGGGTTCCACTTCGACCTGGAACCGTCGCTGCGGCTCCTTCTGCGCTCTCGCCGGTCCCTCACGACGGGGCGAGGCGCGGTCCTTGATTCCTGCAAACAGTGCGTCCGGGCCTTGAAGTGCGTGGGCGAGCACGTCGAGCTGTGGTCCGACCACGGGGGCCAGCCGGATATCGGCCTCGGGGATGTTCGCTGGACGCGGCGCGGCGGGATCGCCGCACGCGGCCAGGAAAATCAGGGCGCCGACCGCCAACGCGGCGGACGCGCGTCGAACGCGTGGCCGGGGCATGGCCTCACTTCTCAGCGTTGAACCGCTTGACCAACTCCGGCGTGAGGTCTGTCTGCGGGCTGAAGTACAGGACCGCACCGCCGGATTTGTCCATGACAAGGGTGTACCCGTACTCAAGGGCCAGCTCCTCAAGGAGCGCGCCGAGCTTCTGGAGAATCGGCTCAAAGAGCTCCTGCTGCTTCTTGGCCAGCTCTTGTTGGATCTGCACGTACAGGTTCTGCGCCTCGAGCATCTCCTTCTGATACTCCTTGAGCTTCTCCTGCTTGGCCTTCTCAGTCATGAGGGGGAGCTGCTTCTCCAACTCGGCCTCCATGGCCTTGATCTTGTCGGCCTTGGCCTCGAGGGCCTTCTCCTTCTTCTTCTTGAAGGCCTTGAGCTTCTTCTTGGCCTTTTTTCCGTCCTTGACCGTGGAGATCGCCTGCTGGAGATCCACGATCCCGATCTTGACCTCCACACCGAGGGTCTTGGTGCCTTGGGCGACCGCGACCTCCGGCGCAAGCAGCATCACAGCAACCAGGGCTGCGGGCATTATCTTTCTGATGTCCATTTCACATCTCCTTTTATTAAAAAGCGCTGCCGATGGTGAACTCAAAGACCATGGGCTCCTCGTCACTATGCGGCGTGAGCGGGAAGCCCCACTCGAAGCGCAAGGGACCCATCTGGGACCACCACCGGAAGCCGAAGCCCATGGAGGTTCGCAGGTTCGTAAACGAGATCGGGCTGTTGTCCGCGTACGCGTTCCCCGCGTCGAAGAAGAGCACAGCCATGATCCGCATCGCTTTCACTATGGGGATCTCCAACTCAACATTGAGGATCAGCTCTTTGTTCCCACCTACGTGGAATGCGGTGAGGGGCGCGCCCGGGTCGATGCCCGATGCCACAGCCGCGGTAGGGCTCAGGGAGTTACGCTGGAAGCCTCGTACCGAGAAGATGCCCCCGACAAAGAAGCGTTCAAAGAGGGGCGCGGTGGGGGAGACCCAGCCCAAGGTTCCGTTAAGCCGCAGGATGGTGTCCCACATGAGGGGCACATACCAGCGGGTGTTCAGGAGCATTCGCTGATAGTCCGTGTTGCTGCCGAGATAGGGCGAGGCCAGCTCGTAGGACACGCTGTTGTACCAGCCCTTCGTCGGCATCAGGCGGTTGTTGCGTGTATCCCAGGCAAAGCTGAGCTTCAGGCTCGATGTGAGCCCGTCCATCTTGTAGCGTTTGATGGGGACGGTGTTGAAGCCGGTGCGCCCCCCGAGGTTGGTCTTCTTGTCCTCGATCCGGTATGTCCCGAAGAGCAGGTAGTCCTCCAGGAAACGGTAACCGAAGGACAGGTCCCCGCCGATAGAGTCGGTGGAGAACTCCTCGAACACGGTCTGCATGTTGAAGAGGTCAAAGGAGAAGGTCCAGTTGGAGTCGAAGAAGTGCGGCTCCATGAAGGTGACCATGTAGATCTGCCGCAGACTGGAGATCATCGCCTGGATGCTGAAGGTCTGGCCCCGTCCGAGAAAGTTGTTCTT
>CAYOTU010000078.1:0-11472 GCA_964406905.1 uncultured Myxococcales bacterium
CAGTGGCTCGTGTAGAAGTTGGTTGGGATGCTCGAGGAGGTCTTCGGCCATCCGCCTGCGGTCCGGGTCTACTCGGACGAGGGCAACAACTTCCTCGCGGCCCTCGCGGTGAGCGCCGAGCTTCGGGGCCCGGCGCTCCCGACCGAGACTTCAACCCTGGCGACCGACAACTGGCCCTTCCTGTACATGGAGACCCCCCACCTGCCAACGATGTATATCTGGGTGATCCTGGGCTTCATCGGCTGCGCGATTCTCGGCGTCGTCGCCACGGGGCACGGCACCCTGCGCGGGATGCAGCGGAACGGCGCGTTTGCGCTCATGGGCGCGGCCTTCCTCCTCCTCGAGACCAAGAGCATCATCCAGTTCTCCCTGCTCTTCGGTGCGACCTGGCTGGTGAACTCCCTGGTCTTCTTCGCGATCCTCGCGTCGGTCTTGATCGCGAACCTCATCGTCCACCGCTTACGCCTGGGGCGGCCGTGGGTGCTCTTCGCGCTGCTGCTGGGAGCCATCGTGGTCCAACTCATCGTGCCCTTGGACCGGCTACTGGCCATCGAGTCCTTCGGTCTCCGCTACCTCGTGGCGTCCCTGCTCCTGTTCTCACCGATCTTCTTCGCCAACCTGGTCTTCGGGTACCTCTTCCGGGACACCCCAAAGTCCGCGCAGGCCTTCGGCTGGAACATCATCGGGACGATCATCGGCGCGTCCCTGGAGTACACCTCCATCGTGGTGGGGTACCAGGCGCTGACCGTGGTGATCCTGCTTTTGTACGCGGCGAGCTTTTTCTGGACGATCTGGACCCTGAGAGGACGCACTTGCACCTAGGATGGCTGACCGCACTGTGCGGCTGGCCCTCCTGACCACAGAGACGGAGGAATCAGATGAGACCATCACTCGGTCTGTTGTTCGTCTTGACCCTCACCTGCCTGCTCGGGGCCGCACCCGCCTTCGTGTCGGCGCAGTCTCCCCCGGAGGTTCCGGCCGCCGACGGGGACGGCGTGACCGATCACTACGACGCCTGCCCCGGTCAGGGCTGCCTCACACCGCAGCCGGCAACGAACCCTGAGGTCCATCCCCTTAGTAATAAAAGTCCTGCATGATCCCGGGGATCGAATCGTAGATCAGGCCGATGGACACTCCGTCCGTGGTCCCGTCCCCGTTCAGGTCGATGTCGTTGTTCATCATGGGAATGAGCCCGAGGAGCATGTCCTTGGTGTCTTGTCCGCCGGGGAAGTACTGGGACCCGATCGCCTCGATCATCTCCGTGATGTCGTCCTTGGTGACAGCGCCTCCGAAGACGCCGGTCATACCGGCGATGCCGTCTTCACCGTCAGGTTCCAGGGTCCCCTGGATCCGCGCGTTGTAGAGGACCAGCTCCGCGGTTGTGCCACCCGCAAAGAACATCTTGAATGGGAAGATGTAGCCCGAGCCGCCCGCGGTGAGGACCCCGTCCTCGATCACCGCGTTGTCAAAGGTAATCTGGACGTTGCAGAGGGGATCGAAGTTCATGGACGATGCCTGGTAGATGCAGAGGTCCTGTGTGAAGTCGCAGTCGGGGTTCTGGTTCGAGAGCCCCGAGTAGTAGAGCTTCAAGGTGAACTCCTCTCCCTCCCATGAAGGCTCGATGAGCTCTGCGGTGAAGATGAGCGTGCCCTCATCGGCCACGAGGTTCTGCTGGATCGTGTCGTTGAGGAACTCCCCTGCAAAGGACAGCGCGTTGTCCAGGCCGTTCTCGCAGCTATTTGAGGGGGAGCAGGTCTTCAGATCCCCGTCTATGTTCAGGGCCTCGTCCTCCCAGCCCCCGGTCCCCACCGCGATCTTGATCATCTTCTGCACGTGCTCCGAGAAGGTGATGTCGCACGGGGGGCAGGTCCAGGCCCAGGGCTCCTCGCCGATGCAGATGCCCCAGTGGCAGGCGTCGTCCTGGGTGCAGGAAGCGCCGTCGTCACAGGGGTCCTCGTTGAAGGTGTACACGCAGCCGAAGACCTGGTGGCAGATCTCGTCGGTGCATGCGTTGTCGTCGTCACAGGCCAGGGGCTCGGGGTCGGAGACGCAGACCCCACCCTCGCAGTGGTCGTTCAGGGTGCAGACGTCGTAGTCAGCACAAAGCGCCGTGTCGTCGGGCAGGTTGGTGCAGCCCCCGGCCGCGGGGTCGCAGAGGTCCTCGGTGCAGCCGTTGCCGTCTGCGCATTCGACATGGTTCGGCTCGTGGGAGCAGCCTTCATCAGGGTCGCAGACGTCGATGGTGCAGAGGATCCCGTCCGCGCAGGTGGGCGGTGACCCAGCGACACAGACGCCGTTGTCACAGGTGTCGTTCTCTGTGCAGGGATTCCCGTCCTTGCAGGGGATGCCGTACTCAGCGTAGCTCCAGACGTTCTGATCCGCGTCCGCTACGCAGATCTGGCACGAGTTGTCCGGGTTCTCGTCCCCGTCCGCGTAGCAGGCCTCATGAATCAGACAGAACCCGGCGGTGATGCCCGTCTGCACGCATGATCCGTCCTCGGGCGCGCACTCCATGGTGGCGCATTCGAGGTCCTCACCACATGCCTTCGGCGTCCCCAGACATTCCCCATCCTCGTCGCAGAGGTCGTCCTCGGTGCAGGGGTCCCCATCGTCGCAGGGGGTACCCGCTGTGCAGCCCGTCGCATCTGCTTCAGCGTCCGTCGAGGTGTCCTTCCCGTCGGCGGGGACGCCGTCGTCGCCCCCCACGCCACACGCGGTAACGATGAGCAAGGTGGCGAAAACAGCCAGGATTCCGAGATGTCGTCGGGTATTCATTCCGTCCCTCCGGTGGTACGTCCCTTGATTATCGGAGCGAACGTCGAGGGAGTCAAATCATCCTCTGTCGATGCCCGTTTCTTCCTCAAGCCGCGGTTTCGAGGTATATACGAGGCTTGGGAGATTCCCGAGGAGGACAGGATGACGAAGGGGATGGAGTTGATCCGCGGGCAGCGCGGCATGGGGACGATCCAGGTATTGCTGGCTACGGTGCTGATCGCTGTGGCGGGCTTCGGCCTGATGAAGATTGGCGGCGCGTTCCTGGATATCTCGGGATTCCGAAAGGACCTCGAGGAGAACATCGCCGAGATGCGCTATACCTGCCTGAGCACCGACTGCGAGGAGGAGTTCCTCGACGAGATCGAGCAGCTCCGGGTGCTGAAAGGCCGGGACCTGGAGATCGACTGGGAAAACATCGATTGGCTGGGCGCGGACAACGAGCTCGTGGTCAAGGGATGGAAGGTCGTCGATTTCAGGGTGTGGAAGTACTACTACTACTTCAATTTCGAGGTCCCGGTTCATAATTAGTCTTCATCCATAAAGTCGCTTCGAAGCGAGAAGCTGGATCCGCTTCGGCAGCAAGGCGCGAGTGCCGGAATCGCCGGAATCGTAGCCAGCGGCTACGTTGAGGACGATTTCGGTGCGATGAACGAAGCTGCTGGAGATGGAGCAGGTTTCGTAGCAGAAGGGGGTTTATGGATGGAGACTAACTAGAATCGCCTGCTTCTTCGCGCGCTGACAGTTCCTCCTTAAGAAGAGCCGCACGCTGCACGGACAACTCCACCCAGCGCGTGCGCAATGTGTCCTTGTCCTCCAGGGCGAGATCCCCGGCCGTGCCGAGGGCCGCGGCCCGGGCACAGGTCGCGTGGTAGACCGTGATCGCCGCTGCCACGGAGATGTTGAAGCTCTGGGTAAAGCCCCGCATGGGGATCACGAAGGCTCCGTCGCAGAGGGCCAGGAGTTCACCGGAGATCCCCTCATGCTCGTTTCCCAGGACCACAGCGGTTTTTTTTGTGAAGTCGAGGTCGTCGATTGAGCAGGCGCCGGGGGTCAACGCGGCTGCGAAAAGCCGATAGCCGCGACCGCGCAGGGCAGCGGCAGCGGCCTCCGGGGTTTGGTGTCGATGGATGTCCAGCCATTTGTCCGCTCCCTGGCTGACCTTCTTGTGGGGGCGGTAGTCCCCAGGCGCAATTATGTGGACCTCCTGGAGACCGAGGCCCTCGGCCGTGCGCAGGCACGCGGCCACGTTGTGTGGGTCGTGCACGCCCTCCAGGACGAGGATCAGGTCCCGGGTACGCCGGGAGAGGACCTCCTCGATGCGCGCTTGGCGCCTCTCTGTCAGGTATTTCTTGAGATCCAAACGATTTGCTGTCCTCCCGATTCAGGGCTAAAGTACGGCTACGCCATCCGGGCCGGAGCGACGACCGTTGGAATCGTATGTCGAGGTAAGCGGACCATGACGAGAAGTCAAGAACTGATCGCGTCCTTAAAGGAGTCACCCCGAGACGGGGGCAAGCTGGAAGCCCTTGTGCGCTGGTTCTCCCGTAAGGGGGACTGGGATGCGCTATACGATGCCCTCGCAGAGCTGGTGGGCGCCAGCGAGGAGATCGAGGACCTTGAGTGGTACCGGGGCCGGCTGGCCGTGGTGCTCCAGCGTCACATCGACGCGGTTGACGATCCTGCCATGAACGGCGCGCTGCGCCTTCGCCTCGCCAACCTCCTCTCCGAACATCTCGGCCAACGAGAGGAGGCCGTGGTCCTGATCGCGGAGGCCTTCGAGCGCTACCCGAATCCCCAGGTTCTGGATCGGGCCATGACCATGCTCGAGCAGCTCGGGGAGCTGCGCTTCTCAGCTCGCCTTCTCCAGGCCAAGGCCGAGGCCGAGGACGATCCGGATCGGGCCGCTGACCTCTGGCTGCGTCTGGCCTATGCGCTTCGCACCCTCGGCGAGCTGGCCCGTGCCTTGGACGCGTTTCGTCACGCGGCGACCTATGACAACGCCCCAGCGAAGGCCGCGGCCAAGGAGGTCGAACGGGTCGAGATCATCATGGAGAAGGCCCGGGCCACGCTGGCCGAGACCCGCTCCGAGGGTGCGACCGAGCCCGAGGCCCACGCAATCCTGGGGCGGATGATTCTGGCCCTGGAACCCGGTAATGGAGAGGGCTGCGACCTCCTCCTCGAAGCCTTCCTGGCCGAACCTGTCCGGGGGGATCTGATCCCCTACCTCCTCGACTCGCTCTCCGAGGCCGAGCGTTGGGAGGACCTCCTCGAAGTGCTTAGCGCTCGCACAGAAGCGGCAGCGGACGACGGGGAGCGGGCCGCGCTCCTCGTGGAGCGGTTCCGGATCCGCCTCATCCACCAGGGCGATCGCGAAAAGGCAGAGGTCCTGCTGGATCAGCTCCACCAGGTCGCCCCCGGTGTCCGACACGTAGTGCGCGCCGTGGCCGACTCCTGGGCCGAGTTACAGGAGTGGGAGAAGATCTTCGAGCTGTACGAGCGCGCTCGGAAACAGGCCGCACGACGGGAGGAGGAGCGCTTCTTCCTCGAGGCCGAGGCGGTCCTGGTCTGGCAGCGCATCGGTGATCGCCCGCGCGCGGAGAAACTCTTCCGCCGGATCCGCTCCATCGACCCCAAGAACAGCACCAGCCTGCGCTTCTACGAGGAGTACTACGAGGAGGAGGAGGACTGGCGCAAGCTCTTCACCACCCTCTCCACCCGTCAGTCCCTCTCCCCGGACTCTGAGAAGCGTCCGATCCTCCTGCGCATGGCCGCGTTGGCCGACGAGAAGATCGGCTCCCCGGACCGGGCCATAGACGCCCTGAAAAAGGTCTTGATGATCGAGCCGGCCAACGACGAGGCAGCGGATCGTCTCCAGTCCCTCTACCAGCGCGAGGGCAAGTGGCACGCGCTGGTGGACTTCCTCGACGGGCAGGTGGCGCGAATCGACGACGAGAAGGCAGCGGACAAGGCAGCGCTCCTCTGGAGGATCCACGGGATCTACAGCGCACCGGACAAGCAGCCGATCCCCGAGATGGAGCTGTCCACCCTGAAGCGTATCGTCCAGATCGACCCCGGCGACGTGAAGGCTCTGGGCCTCCTTACGGAGAGCTACCGGGAGTCCCGGCGCTGGAGCGCACTGGCCGAGGTTCTCCAGGGCTTCGCCGACCACACGGAGGATCCAGCGGATCGCCGGTCCCTCCTGGGCGAGCTCGCAGAACTCTATTCGGGAAAGCTGCGGAACCAGCGGAAGGCCACCTCGGCCCTCGAGGCGATCCTAGAGCTGGACTCAGCGGACGCGGAGGCCCTCGGAACCCTGGCGGAGATCTACCGTGGCCGGGGCATGACCGAGAAGCTCTACGGCGTCCTCCAGACGAGGCTCAAGGCAGCGCGAGGCGCGGCCCGAAAGGATCTCCTCGAGGAGCTGGCCCACATAGCGCTGGACCGCTTGAAGCGTCCCGAGGAGGGCGTGGAGTTCCTGGAAAAGCACGTCACCATCGATCCCAAAGCCGAGGGGGCCTGGACCCGCCTCCAGCAGGTCTATGCCCAGCTCGGGCGTTGGGAGACCCTCGCAGAGGTCCTGGAGAAGCGCCTGGACAGCGCAAAACGCAAGGAAGATCGCATCGGATTGATGGAGAGCCTGGGGGAGGTCCTCCTGGATCGCCTCGAGGACGCGCCCCGGGCCCGGGCCCTGTACCGGGATCTGCTGGAGCTGCACCCCCGATCCCGCGCTGGACGGGAGAACCTGCGGCGTCTCTATGTCCTGGAGCGGGACTGGGACGCTCTGCGGGGGCTCTTCGCCGAGGCTGGGGAGTGGAACGCGTATCTCCAGTTCCTTGAGGAGAGCTGGCGCCGGGCCGAGGCGCCCGAGTTGATCCGGGACATCGGCTGGGAGCTGACCCGGGGAGCCGAGGATCTGGTCAAGGATGACGAGCGTGGCCTCGGTTACCTCTCCAGGTTGCTGGAGCGCCTCCCCGAGGATATCGGTGTGGCCCGGGGCCTCCTGGAGCGTAGCGAGCGCTGCTCCGACGAAATCCGGTCCGTCGCGTTGGCGGTCATCTCGGACACGGGAGAGGGGGACGAGGCCGAACACGCTGCGGCGGACTTGGCGGATCTTCTTGAGGAGATGGGCGAGCCCGAGGGGGCCCACTCCCGAACCCTGTACCTCCTGGCCAAGCGCCTGGCCCGGGGAGAGACCGACCTCCTGGACATGGCCGTGGACCGAGCCGACGCAGCGGATTCGCTCGCCGAGCTTCTCGAAGTGGTGGAAGGCCTCCTGCCGACCCTGGACGATCGATCCGTGGCCGAGGAGGTCACCGTTCGCCTGGCCGTGGTGTACCGCGAGCGGATGCGGGACCTGAACGGCGCCACCCGTCTGCTGACCGCAGCATTGGAGGAGGATCTTGAATCCTTCCCGATCCTCGAAGCGTTGGAGCGGACTCACATGGCTGCGGGGGACATGGACTCCCTCGACGAGATCCTCGGCCGCATGGTCGAGGCGGCCCCAAAGCCGGAGATCCGCCGGGACAAGCTCCTCACCCGGGCCAGGCTCCACGAGGATGTCCTCGTCGATCCGGCCCGGGCCTACGAAGACTACCGCCGGCTCGTGGAGTTGGATTCCACGAATCTCGAGGGCTACCAGGGCATGATCAGGGCCCTGGAGCAGCAGGATGACGCAGCGGGTCTCGTGGGTGTTCTTGAAGAATTCCTGGCCGTGGTGGACACGCCCGACGAGACCCGGAGCCTCCTCCAGCGCATAGCGCAGCTCACCTGGGCCGACCTCGAGGACGGCCCCGCGGCCGCTGAGTGGTGCCAGCGGCTCCTCGACGCTGTCCCGGATGACGAGGACGCGATCCGCCTGACTCGGGATATTTTCGATGGGGGAGAGGCCGCCGAGACGGTGATCCCCCTGCTGCGGGACCACTATCGGAGAACCGAGCGTTGGTCCGACCTGGTGGACGTGCTCACCGCGGAGGCGGGCCTGGCCGAGGAACCCGAGGACCGCTACACCATTCTCCTCCAGGTTGCAGATCTCCTCGAGGGGCCCCTGGAGCACTTCGACGAGGCCTACGAGGTCTGCCTGCGGGCCCTGGGGATCCGCGCAGACGACCCCGCGCTGCGGGAACGCACCGAGGCCTTGGCCGGTCGCTTGGAGATGCTGCCGGCCTTTGCTGAGGTCCTGGCGGGCCTCGCCGGGATCGAGGGCCATGACCTGCCCCTGGAGATACCCCTGGAGGACGACGCGATCCTGGCGGTCTGCGGCCGCCTGGCCACCTTGGCCGGGGAACAACTCGGAGACGAGGCCCTTGCGATCACCGCGCTCCAGCGCAGCTTGGAGATCGATTCGGATCGGCAAGACGTGATGGACCGCCTCCAGCCCCTTCTTCGGCGGGCCTCCCGCTGGGATGAGATGCTGGAGCTGCTCAAGGAAAAGGAGAAGCTCGTCTTCGAGGAGGCGGAGCGCAAGGCCTGTCATCTGGAGCTGGCGGATCTGCTTACGGAACACCTCGACGACGAGGCTGGTGCGATCGAGTGGCTCGAGTCTGCCCTCCTGGCCGACGAAGAGGACCAGGCGGTGTCCGAGCGCCTCGAAGAGGCCTACACCCGCCACGAGCGCTGGACCGATCTGGCTTCCCTCCTTCGGGGCCGCCTGAGCTCTCTTGAGGGCGTGGAGCGCCACGGGGTCGCGTACGAGCTGGCCCTGGTCCTCAAGGATCGCCTTGAGGACCTCGGGGGTGCGGTGGAGATCCTTCAGGGCCTCCTGGAGGTCGACGGCGCTGACCGGGACGTTGTCGTGGAGGCCCTGGAGGGGATCCTCCTGGCGACCTCCGTGGAGGGGTATGATGCAGTGGCTTCGCGGGTCGCGAATCTCATAGCCCCGATCCTCGAAGAGGCCGGGGAATGGGAACGCCTGGCGCTGGTCCTGGAGGGCCACGCCCGGGTGGCGGCCGACCCCGCTGACGGGGCCCGGCACTGGATGGCCCTGGCTGCGATCCGGGAGGAGCACCTGGACCGGGCCGACGCAGCCTTCGACGCCACAGCGGAGGCGGTGCGCCTGGATCCCGATAGCCGGGACGTGGTGGACGCCCTCCAGCGGCGGGCCATGGCCACGGGCAACGAAGACGCGCTCGTGGCGCTCCTGCAAGAGGTCGTGGGAGAGGTGGTGACCGCTGAGAGCCTCTGGGCCCTCGGTGTGCTCACCGACACCCTCCAGGCTCGGGGAGATGAGCCAGCGCTGGTCGCGACCCTCCTGGAACGACTGGTAGAATTGGAGCCCCGGGCGATCGGCTACCACCGGCGCCTCGCTGACACCTACGAGACCCTGGACCGCCCCGATGAACGGATCCGGGTCATCGAAGCCATGACGGGCCAGATGGAAGACCCCGATGAGCAAGCTGACGCGCGGGTGCTACTGGGCGAACTCCTCATTGCCCGAGGACGCGCGGGAGAGGCAGCGGATGTGCTGCGTCGGGTCACCGTCCGGGTAAGCGTACTCTCCGAGGACCGGGACAAGCACGCTTACGCACTCCTCGAGGAGATCCTGGAGGGAGAGGAGAACTGGTTCGACCTGGAAGAGCTGCTCCGGCGAAAGGCCGAGACAGCGGAGGATGACCCCGAGAAGATAACGGCTCTCTACCGGGCCGCGGCGATCCAGGAGGAGCATCTGGACAACCCCGACGCAGCCATTGAGGATTACAAGCTCATTCGAGAGCTGGATCCCCTTGAGGAGGTTGCGTCGAACAACCTGGAGCACCTGCTCCAGGCCACTACGCGTTTTGACGAACTCGCTGAACTCTACCGGAATCGTCTTGAGGTTCTCGACGGGTGGGAACAGAACAGGAAGGATCTTCATCTCCTGGCGGTGGTCCTGGTGGAGCAGCTTGGCCGCCCCGAGGAGGGACTGGCTCAGCTCTCCCGTCTCCTCGAACGCGAGCCTGATCATCAGGGAGCGGCGGAGTTGCTGCGGCGTCTGGTGGAGGAGCATCCAGCGGCAGCGTTCCAGGCCACAGAGCTGCTGGAGGCCTTCTACACCCAGGCGGAAGACTGGCGGAGCCTGACAGAGGTCTACAGTACCCAGATAGATCGCTATCCGGACGAGGTCTCCGTGGTGGAGAAGTACCGGGATCTGGCGGAGCTGTTCGAGATCCGCCTGGACGACGTGGACGGAGCGTTCCTCTACATGAGCCAAGCCTTCCGCCTTGAGCCCGAATCCGAGGCGATCCATGACCGCCTCCTGGGCTATGCAGAGCGCCGGGGTGCATGGGACGAGCTGTTCGAGATCTACTTGGACGTGCTGGTGGAGTTGGACAGCGCGGCGGACCGGAACAACCTTCGGCGGAAGATGGCCCGTCTCTTCCATGACACCCTGAAGGACCTGGAGCGGGCGGAGTTGCTCTACCGGGACATCCTCGACGACGACCCCAGGGACGCGTTCGCGTACGAGCGGCTGACGGACCTGTACCGAAACAGTGAGGAATGGGAGAAGCTGGTGGACGTGCTCCGCCAGGCCGAAGATGTCGCGGACGGGAAGACACGACGGATCCGCCTCCTCTTCGAAATCTCCGGGATATGCAGTGGACAGCTAGGCGTGAACGGCGAGGCTCTGGACGCGCTGGAGACGGTCCTCTCCATTGATTCGAAACAGTGGGACGCGTACCGGGCCCTCGAGGCGATCCATTTCTCCGAGGGAGACACCGAGGGTGCGATCGCCGTGATCCGGCGGGAGCTGGAGGTGTTGGAAGGGAGCGAGGCCCGGGCCGAGGTCCGCCTCCGTCTGGCCAGCCTCCTGGCCCTTGAGGCGGGGAACATTGCCGGTGCGCTGGATCAACTCGAAGAGGCCCGCGCTGAGGGGCCGGTAGCCGACGGTACGGTGGAATTTCTGGAGGAGCTGCGGGACCACCTGGAGGTGGTGAACGAACGCTACGTGGAGCTGATTACTACACTCCACCGGGAGGCCGGAGATCTCGATCGGGTTATCGGCGTGTACCAGTGGGCCGCGGCCCGTAGCGAGGACATCGACGGACGCTTGGAATGGTTCGAGCGGATCTACAAGGTCAGAGACGAGGACCAGGGCAACGATCAGGGGGCCTACGCGGCCACCAAGATCATGCTCCAGATGGACCCCGGCTTGGCCGGTGCGCGGGACCGCCTCTTCCTCCACGCGGAGGCAGCGGGCGAGGAGGATGATCTGGCCGCGTACCTTGGGGCCCTCGTCGAGCGTGAAGACGACCCCCTGGACGACACACTCCGCATAGCGTTCCGAGCGGACCTGGCGCGGCTCCTCCAGGAACGACTGGCGCGGCCCGAGGACGCGGCGATCCATTGGGAGGCCCTGCGCGGCGAGGCCGATGCTGCCGCTGCGGCCAGTGCGCGCGAGGCCCTGGTGGCCATCTATCGGGACCTGGAGCGATGGGGTCCCTACGCGGAGATCCTTCGGGAGGACGCGGAGCAGCGCCTTGACGAACCCGATGAGGCCCGCGAGGCCCTCATGGAGGCGGCCCGGGTCCTCTCGGATCGGCTTGACGCGTTTGACGACTCAGCCGCTGTCTACCGCCAACTCGTGGACCTCTTCCCTGCTGACGAAGAGATCCTTGATCGCTACGAGGAGCTGCTGCTGCGCTCCGACGCTACCGATGATCTCGAGGGGCTCCTGCGCCATCGTCTCGATGTGGCAGGGAGCCCCGCTGTCCGAGGGGCGAT
>CAYOTU010000079.1:0-11452 GCA_964406905.1 uncultured Myxococcales bacterium
GAGCCCACGCGGTTGTCGGCGCGCACCCCCACGTCCTCGCTGACGCTGAGGCCCTGGACCTCCCCGACCGGCGGGCCTTCGTGCGCTACTCCCTGGGCAACTTCCTCGCTGCGGGCAAGTCCTTCTCCACCCGCGTCGGGGGCATCGACAAGGTCTGCTTCCGCCGCACTCCGTCCGCGTGGATCCTGGCCCGTCACGAGTTCATCCCTACCGTGATCCGCAAGGACGCGGGGCGTGACAGGCCCGACGTCTACCAGCCGATCCCCCTCGTCTCGGCCCTGGTCCAATGCACCACAGGAGAGGGCCCCTTTCCCCGCCTCCGCAAGTGGGAGTGCGCAGACCTGCGCTGGCTCCGGGACCACCTGGATCAGTATCCGGCGTGGGAAACGTTGCCGCGTTCAGCCCCCTGATCTAGACTCAACGACAACGGGGGATCGAGATGGCTGAAGACAAAGAAAAATACCGCCTGATACCCGCTGTGGACCGGGTGCTGGCCGAGGACGCATTCCGGGGGCTCTCGGTGGACCATGGACTGATCGTGGCCGCTGCTCGGGGAGTTGTGGAAGACCTGCGGGCTGATATCGTGGCCGGGCGGGACCTGCCCGGGACGGTGGAGGACGGCGGGAAGACTGTCTTTGATCCTGCGGTGTTGGCCGGGCTGGCGCTGGCGCGGGTGGAGGCTGAGATAGCGCCCAGCCTCGTGGGGGTCGTGAACGCGACCGGTGTCATCATCCACACCAATCTTGGGCGCGTTCCGCTGGGCGCGGGGGTGCTGGAGGCCATGGATCGTGTGGCCTCGGGGTATTCGAATTTGGAGTATGATCTGGATGTGGGCGCTCGGGGCTCCCGGTTCAGCCATCTGGAGAAGGCTTTCGCTCGGGTCACCGGGGCCGAGGCAGCGTTGGTGGTCAATAACAACGCTGCCGCTGTTCTACTGGCCCTCACCGTTCTGGCACGGGGCCGGGAGGTGGTGATCTCACGGGGCGAACTGATCGAGATCGGCGGCTCCTTCAGGATCCCTGATGTCATGGCCGCTGGTGGTGCGCGGCTTCGGGAAGTCGGGACCACCAACAGGACCCACCTGCGGGACTATGAGGGAGCGATCGGGGATGAGACGGGCCTCCTGATGATCGCGCATCGCTCCAACTTCACCATCGAGGGGTTCACCGCGGGGGTCGAGCGGGCGGAGATCGTCGCCCTGGGTCGGGATCGGGGCGTACCCGTTTACGATGACCTGGGCAGCGGTTGCCTTGTGGACCTGGCGCGGCACGGCGTGAAGCGCGTCGACACGGTCCAGGAGGTCCTGGCATCGGGCGTGGACCTTGTGTCTTTCTCCGGGGACAAGCTCCTGGGCGGGCCCCAGGCAGGGGTTCTGCTGGGGCGGCCCGCGTTGATAACGCGGCTCAGGAAGCACCCGCTGGCCCGGCCCCTGCGCCCGGACAAGCTCACCATAGCGGGCCTTGAGGCCGTGGTGCGGGACTACCTGTCCGGGGATCCCTGGAGCCGGGTGCCGGTGCTCAGGATCATTTCAGAGCCGGTTGAGTCTGTTCAGGCCCGGGCAGCGGGGTTGGTGGTGGAGCTGGCCGCGGTGGACATCCCGGCCGAGGTCGTGGACACCGAGGCCCGGATCGGCGGCGGTGCGGCGCCCCACGCTACGGTGCCCTCCGCTGGGGTACGGTTGGGGGTCGGGAAGGCCACTGTGCTGGAGACGCGGCTACGGGCCGGGAATCCGCCGGTGATCGGACGGATGGAGGACGACGGCCTGTTGCTGGACATGCGGACGGTGCGGGCGGAGCAGGTGGAGGTTGTGTTGGGTGCGTTGAACGCGGCGCTGAACGGTTGAGATCCTGGCGTTTTCTGCCATTTGCGTTCGTGTGGGGCTATCGACTCCCCCGCCCTTCGACTCGCTTCGCTCCCTCAGGATTCCGCCCCGTCTCTCGCTTTGCTCGTTCGGGGCTCCAGTACAATCTCAGCACGATTCATTGTTGGTTGCTGGGACCAATCTTTCAACTCCGAGTTTGGCACAAGATGGGGGTGGAGTCCGAGGCGACGACCAAAGGTCGGCGTCGAAGGACGGAATCCTGAGGGAGCGAAGCGAGTCGAAGGGCGGATGAGTTTATGCAACTACACGAACGTTAACTACACAAACGTGGCTGCTACATCCCCCCGATAAATCGATCCAGGGTCTTCCGGTAGCGGACCATCTCGTCGAGGTCTGCGCCCAGCAGATCCCACAGCACGGACTTCAGGCGCGGCTCCAGGGTCCAGTAGGGCAGATAGAGGGTCTCGAGGCGGGCCTTCTCGGCCTCCAATACGCTGCGAAGCGGTGCGGGGGTGACCTTCAAGGTGACCCCCTGATCTGCGGGCCCCCGGTCTGAGTCGTAGCCCATCTCGACCACAATTGGTGATGCAGCCTCACTCCCGGTGAGCAGCCGGAGGAGTTCCTCGTAGCGCTGCCGGTTCGCGCTGGCCGCAGCGAACGCGTTGGCGTGGAGATAGACCTGCTCCACGAGGCGCTCCTGAACCGTCTCGTCCGAGAGCCCCCGCTCCCATCGGGAAACCTGGACCTCCAGCTCCTTTACCAGGGAGCGGGTCATTCCCTCGATGTAGGCGGCGGAGACCTGGTCCGCCAGGAGGATATCCAGCACTCCCCCGGGCGGCGGCTGAGCCATACCCAGGAACCCGAACTGAGGCAGGGGCTCCACCCGGAGCCATTGGTCCAGCCGGTGCATGGAGAGCGTTGTGTCCAAGAGGATGTCCCCCGAGGGCGCGCCGATGACGCTGATTCGGGCCGCAACGTCGATGGTCCGCTGTGCGATGGTGCCGGTGATCTCCGCCACATAGGTGGGCGGGGCCGCTTCCCGCCTGGCGATGAGATCGGCCAGTGCGCCCTCATCCGTGGCCTGCTCCTTCCGGTGCTTTGTGAGCTGCTCCATCAGGATCTCCTGGCGCCTGCTCACCTTTCCCGGGGGGAAGAGGTGTGGATTGTTAACCGTGGCGTCCAGTTCCTTGATTTTCTTGCCACGGGTCTCGGTGCGCTTGCTGAGGTAGGCGATCTTCTCGTTGAGTTTGAGGATCCAGGTGTTCTGGATCGTCTCGATCACCCGTAGCTTCGAGGATTCGCTGTGCTCCTTTGCACCCTCAGTGAATGTACCGGAGAACATCAGCTTGTTTGCGCCGTTCCCCTGGACGGTGAGCATCGCGGGGAGGCCCGGGAGGTTAGCGGTGAGGCGCTCGGAGAGGGCCTTGCGGAACACCGGCGACGCGGCGGGGAAGAGGTCGAAGAACTCCACCTTGGTCCTGTGGAAGGCAGCGAAGGCCGCTGCGAGACGGCCTGCCAGCGCGTCGAGGCGCCAGGAGGCAGGAACTCGTTCCACCAGGGCCAGGATGTTGTGCAGGAAGACACCGACCCGCTTCTGTTCCAGGGCCATCCCGGTCTGTGCGTACACGGTCTTCTGGACCGCCTTTTCCAGGCGGAGGCGTTCGTCCAGGGGGAGGAAGCGGCTCAGGAGATAGGCCCGCCAGACCTTGCCCTCCAGGAGGTTTCTCTGGGCCAGCGCGGCCAGTCGCGTGCTGTATCCCTTGGATGGAATTGCGCCAACCTCGATGCCGTTTCGATCTCTGAGTGCGATCTCCCTGGCCGGGGTGAAGTCGCCCTTGTCCGGTGCGGAGAAAAAGGCCGGTGCGGGGAGGGGGGCATCGCTGAGGAAGTTGAGGTCGCCCCGCCGCAGCGCGCCCACGGCCTCCATGCCCAGGGTTTCGCCGATGCCGCCGGAGTTGAGGATCGCCGACCGGATCCGGACCAGGGAGGAGAGGACCTCGGGCGGGATCATGCCCTTACGGGCCATGGAGAGGCAACGGGGGCCGCTCCAGTTGTTCAGGGCCGTGTCGTGGTCCAGGCGGATGCCCCGGATCGACGTATGGGAGGTTGGAGAAAAGACATAGCCTGCCACAGCGTTGCGTACCAGGGTGTTGCGGAAGCTGTATACCAGGCCGCCTGTGATCAGGAGCCCGCCGCCCATGTTTCCCGTGACGAGGTTACCCTCGAGGTGTACGTCCGAGGTCCCCGTGACGAGGATCCCCGGACCCGTACCGCCCAACACGCGGCAACCCTCCATGCGGGAGGTGGTGTCAGCGAATGCGGCCACAGCGGTCCCCTCGTCCACGGAGCGCGAGGCCAGGGTCAGATCCCGGATCTCCACTGCGCCGCCGCTCACCCAAAGGGCCGTCTGGTCAACGACCACCGCAGTCCGGTCAGCGCCGGCTCCCTCAAGGCGCAAGGTCCTGTCCTCAAGAATCACCGGCTCCGTGTAGCGCCCGGCAGGGATCGTAATCAAGCTCCCCGCTGGCGCTTGGTTCACGGCCGCCTGGAGGGAGGTGAACTCTACCCCGTTCAGCGTGGATACGGTGATACGCCCCGGGCCCTGGCCAAGCATGATTTCGTCTCGGATACTGAATGTGGCGATCGCCTCCGGCGAGGTATAGTCCGGACGAATCGTAAGGGACTGCGACGGGGGGCCGCAAGCGGCCGCTAGCAGGCAGATGATGACCGTTGCCAACGTCGCTCGGATCATGGTTATCCGCTCCCTGTCCAATTTGGGCTCGTATCTTAACAGAAAAGTTTGACACCGTCCAGGGTACGCGCTGACACTACCGGGGATGATATGCCTTTAGGTGGGAAGATGGATATCGAGCACAAGCGTAAAGATTACCTGTTCCAGACAGCGTTTCCGCATCCTATCGCTGCGCCATATCGAATGGCCGTCAGCGCGCATAACCCCGTCGAGCGTCTTGCGCACGTCGTGGCCACGGTGGACGGTCTGGCCCGCTACCTGGCCACGGTGGTCGTGACAGACCTCTTTCGTCAGTCCCCGGGCCAGGATCGCGTTCGCGATCTGGTCGATCGCATGCGTCTGGCCACGGTCAGCAGCTGGTTCGAGATCGTCGAGGATGTCCTCACCTCCCGGCCCGATGCGGAGTGGTTCATGCGCCCCCTGGCGAGCCGGCTCCTCCGGGGCGGCGGCAAGGCCTCCAAAATTCTTAAGGAACTTCGGCGCCTCGGAGACGCAGCAGAGGCCCGCTTCGAGGACCGTGGCGTTCATGATCCCGACATGGCCCGTAAGGCCCTGGAGGAGTTGGAGCCTGCCCTCCGGGCGTCCTTGGTGCCCCTGTCTTTCCTGGCCGATTTTCCCCTGGGCATGATCCGGCCCCTGGCGGGTCACCAGGAGAACGTCGGGTTCCATGGGACCTTCAACCGTTGGATGGGCCACCGCCCCGCATCTCTCCCGATTTCCGTGAATCTGGAGGCGGAGCCACCCCTGGACGTGGTGTTGATCGTGTCCCCGGAGTTTGAACGGGCCCTGGTGCTTCATCCCTTCGCGGAGATCCGCGGCGAGGCCGAGGAGCAGCGCTTCTTCCTCCTTTCGGGAATGCATACGCCGCAGTCCCTGCGTATGTCCAGTTATACGGGCCACCAGATCCGTGCAAATTCGTTGGAGGTGGAGGGAGTCCCCGTGGACCTGCCCGTGTGGCTGGGCGCGTGGACCAACGGCGCCACGATTTCCTCCTTTTCGCCGAGCCGGGACACCGTAGCCCACATGCGGACCCGCAGCCGGCTTCTCCCTGACGAAAAGGTCTTCGACGGAGCGTACACCAACCTCGGTTTCATCGGTCGCGGCGGCATCGGCGCTGTCTACCGACTCGTCGAGGCAGAGACAGGCGAAGACCGGGCGATCAAGATCCTCTACCCCGACCTCGGGCGCAACGAGGTCTTCACACGCTACTTCATCGAGACCGGCGAATGGCTCGCCGGGGCGAAGCATCCCGGTCTTGTCCGGGTGCTCGGTGCCGGCTATTCGTCCAAGCTGCAGCATAACCACCTGCTGATGGAATATCTCCCCGGTGGCTCCCTGGACGACTGGCTCATCCGTCGGGAGCAGCTCCACCCGAAACGCGCTCTCCAGGTGGTCATTTCCCTCCTCGAAGCGCTCTCCTATCTGCACAAGGCGGGGCGCCTTCACGGTGCGATCCATCCGAACAATGTCCTTTTCGACGGTGCGGGTCGTCCCCGTCTGGCCGACTTCGGGATCTTCAAGCTGCCCACGGACCAGGTCACAGCGTTTCGGCCCCTGGAGCGGATCAACTCGATCTCATACGCTGCACCGGAGGCCCTCCTGGGCGGGAAACTCGGGCCAGCGGCAGACCTGTACTCCATGGGGGTCCTCCTGTACCGGTGCCTCACCGGGCGCATGCCGGACCGGGCCGATGTCCAGCCTCCGTCCGCGTATATCCTGCCCATGCCCGATTCCCTGGACGCGGTCCTGCTGCGTGCCCTGGTTATGGACCCGAAGAAGCGGTACGGAGATGCGGACGATCTGCGGGACGCGCTGGCCGAGGTGCAGGCCGGAATGGGGGACGAGTACGACGTGGTCCCGGGCGCGGATGCGCAGCACGTCTGGGGCTTTCTGGGGGACATCTCCGCCGGGCTCCGTGCGGATCGCATCCGGGAGATCGAACGGGCCCGGGCTGCTAAGGACTGGGAGGCCGTGGCCGCTGGACTCCAGGGCCTGATCGACGATATCTGGGACCTGGGCGAGCGGGTCTACTACATGCTGGAGTTGGCCCGAGTTTGCCTCGATGAGTTGGACCAGCCGGGCCGCGCTGTGTCGATCTATCGCGAGTGCATCGAGTGGGATCCTGATAACCGCGATGCGGTGGACACCCTCGTCGCACACTACCGGTCCGAGGAGGACTGGCAGCAACTCCTGAACCTCTATGAGGGCATCGCACCGGGTGAGGAGCCTGCCCGTCGCCGGGGAATGCTGGAGGAGATGGCCGGCATCGCGGTGGATCGTCTGGACGCGCCCGACCGTGCGGCCCGCTATCTCCTGGAGTTGGGTCGGATGATGACGTCGGACCCGTCATGGCTCGACCGGGCCGCTGCCATGCAGGAGCGGGCCGAGGACTGGGCCGGGGCCGTAGAGACCCTCCAACTCCTCTCCCTGCGCCTGGCCGGCCGGGGGGAGGAGCAGCTCCAAGTGGTCCGGCGTCTCGCTACGCTGAGCCGGGAGCGCCTCCATGATACGCGCCGTGCCATCGGCTACTGGGAGCAGCTCCGCGACGCTGAGCCCGGGGACCGGGAGGCCCGAGAACAGCTCCAGCAGCTCTACAAGGAGACCTTCTCATACGCGGCCCTCGCCGAACTCCTGTCCGACGTGATGGACCGAGGGACCGGCTCCCGGGACCAGGATACCGCGGTGCTCCAGGAACTGGGCGAGATCCTTTCGTCCTACCTCTACGACTCCAAGAAGGCTGTGGAGGTCTGGAAGCGCCTCCTCGATCTGGATCCGCAGAACAACACAGCGCTCTCCTACCTGGAGCGCCTCCATCTGCGGGAGGGCAACCATGCGGCTTACATGGAGGTGCTCACTGCGAAGGCGGAGTTGGCCAGGGACCCGAAGGAGAAGGCCGAGGTCCTCCTCACTGCGGCCCAGACGCAGGAGCGCTTCTTCCAGGATATCACCGAGTCCCGTCGTCTCCTGGAGCAGGCCCTCGAAGTCGCACCGGGCCACGCTGGCGTCGAGGCCGCGCTGGAGCGGCTCTACGCGGAGCACGGGGACGCGGACGCGCAGATGGACCTCCTTCTCTCCCAATTGGAGCATGCGGAGGCACGCGCCGAGCGCCTCGATATCCTGAGCCGCCTCGCTGAGGTCCTCGAGAACGTCAAGAGCGACCCCGCCGGCGCGCTCCAAGTCCTATACAAAATGCTCCTCGAGGCGCCGGAACAGGCTGCGTTCCTCAACGATGCGCTGCGGCTGGCGGAGATCGTCGAGGATGGGACGCAGACCCTGGGCGACTTCCTGTCAGACCACGCGTCCGAGGTCTCCGATCGGAGCGGCGCTGTCTGGCTGCGTCGGGCCTGGGAGCTTGCCGATGCCCGCGGCGCGGACGCTGCGACACGAGCCGGCCTTCTGGAGCGGGCCCTGGAGCGGGATCCAGGCCCGCCAGGCCTGCGGGATGCGCTGATCCCGCTCCAGCGGGAGATCGAGGACTGGGGCGGCCTGGCCCGCCAGCTCGCTGCCCGTGTGCCCGAGCTGTCTGATGACGACGGGACGATCCGGGAAGAACTGATGGACGAACTCACGGTGCTTTGCCGGGAGCGGATCGATGATCCCGTGGAGACCCTGGCCCTGCTCGGTTCGGCCCTCGATGCAGCACCCGACCACGCGGACGGGCGCCACCTCTACGCCACTCTCCTGCGAGAGACCGGGGACGAGGAGCGTCTCCGAGAGGTCCTGGAGCGCGACGTCCGTACGGATGACCCGGCGATTCGCCAGAATGCGCGCCTTGAGTTGGCCGCACTTTATGCGGAAGGGGACGATCACGAAGAGGCCCTGCGCTGGCTGGAGGCTGCGTTCGACGCCGATCCCACTGATCCCCGCGTTTACGAGCGCCTCGAGGTGGCCCTGTCCGAGACCAAGGCTTGGGAGGCCCTGGCCGCTTTTTACAATCGCCTGGCCGCGGTGGGCACGGACAAGGAGACCAAGCTCAGGTATCTGGAGAAGGCCGCGACTCTCCAAACCAAACTTTTCGAGAACCCCGAGGAGGCCGTCTCGATTTACCGTCAGCTCCTTCACCTGGTACCGGACCGCCTGGATATCTACGACGGCATGGAGAACCAGTTGGTGGCCCTGGGCCGCCATGAGGAGTTGGTCTGGTTGCTCGAGCAGCGGGTGGGCCAGGAGGCCGACGACGCGGCACGGGTGGTGACCCTCCGTCGCATCGCAGGGATCCAGGTAGCGGACCTCGACAACCCCGACGCTGCGGTGGCCGCTTTGCGCAAGGCCATGCTCCTTACCCCTGGTGACGATGAGGTGGCCGCGAGCCTGCGGGATCTCTGCATCGCCCATGAACGCTGGCACGCGCTCGTCCGAGCCCTTAAGGAACGGGCAGAGCGCCTCGAAGGAGACGAAAAGGTCGAGGTTCTCCTGGAGATGGCCCGTCTGACCCTGGAGCGCATGGCCGCGCCTGCGTCCGCGCGAAAGTTCGTGCGCGAGGCCCTCGTCATCCGCCCGGACTATAAGGAGGCCTTTGATCTCTCGGTACGGATCCTCGAGGAGCAGGAGGACTGGAAGGGGATGGTCGAGGCCTTGAAGGACCGTCTCAAGGTCGCAACGGATGACGAGCGGGAGGTTCTGGGCCAATTGCTGGCCCGGATCAACGGCGATCATCTGGGCCGCGAGGTCGAGGCCGTGCATGCCCTCGAAAAAGTCCTGGAGTTCAACCCGGAGAACCTTGACGCGGCCCGCTACCTGGCGGGGCTCTACGTCCGTCGCCAGGTATGGGACAAGGCAGCGCCCCTCTTCCAGATGCTCCTGGCGGACGGGAAGGATGCTGTCCCGGCCCAGGAGCGCCTGGAGTTCCTTCTGGACGCGGGGCGTTGCTTCGAGGCGATCCTCCAACGGGAGACAGCGATCCGGTATCTACGTGAGGTCCTGGTTTTGGAGCCCACACACATCGCCGCCCGGCTGCGTCTGGTGAAGCTCCTTTACCTGGAGCAGGCGTGGGGCGAGGTCGGAGACCTGGCCCGAGAGCTCCAGGCCGATGAAGTGCTTGCCGCGGACGACCAGCGGGAACTGAACGGTATCCTGGCCGACGTGGAGCAGCGCCTCGGCCGCGTTGATACCTCTCGGGAAAACCTCGAGAAGATGCTTGAGACAGCGCCCGGGGACGTGTCGGTCCTGGAGCGCTTGGTGGAGACCTGCGTAGCCGACGGTGACGCGGCAGCGGGCCTGGACTTCCAGCGTCGCCTCCTCGACGTGGAGAGTGACCCTGAGCGGCGTTTCGCCCACTTCCTCACCATGGGCGACATGGCCCAGAAGGAGGACGATTCCGATATGGCCCGGGTAGCCTACGCGGCCGCGGTTGAGCTGCGTCCCGACGAACGAGTGGCATGGATCAAGGTCAGCGAAGCCGCGCTCAAACGGGAGGATTACCCTGGGGCGCTGGAGGCTCTGGCAAGGATCGAGGCCTTGGAGACCGAGCCCTCGGCCCGCGCAGCAGCGGCCATGACCCAGGGGGTGGTCCTGGCGGACTACCTGGACGACGGTCCGGCTGCGGCCCCCCATCTGGAGCGAGCCCTGGACAACGATCCAGAGCGGCTGGACGCGTTCAAGCGCCTCGAGGCCATTGCGGTGGATCGGGGGGACTGGGAACTCCAGCGGGGCATATATGAGCGCCAGCTCGTCCGGGTTGGTGATGACGGCCCTCGGGATCTACGCCGCACCCTGCACCAGAACCTGGCCAATTTGGCGCTGGAGAAGCTCGGGGATGAGGACCTGGCCCGGGAACACCTTGAGAGCGCTCTGCGCCTCGATCCCGCTGACTGCAGGTCCCGGGAGCGCCTGGCCAGCCTTCTGGCCGACGCGGACGAGCAGGACAAGGCCATTGATATGTACCGGGATCTGATTCGCCGGGAGCCCCGCAATACGGAGCATTTGCGGCAGCTGAGGCGCCTCTATTCAGGGATGCGCCAGCATGATCGTGCCTGGTGCGTGGCCGGTGTCCTGGTGGCCATGGGGGTCGCGTCCGAGAAGGAGATCCAGTTTTACCAGCGCTTCTCCAGCGCGGCCCTGAAGCTGAAGCCTGTAACCCTCACTTTGGCCCAGTGGGCCGAGCATGTAGTTGCCCCGGAGGAGGACTGGAGTCTCAGCGAGGTCCTGCGGATCCTCTACGAGCGTATCGGTGGACGTCTGGCCATCCCCTCCCCCAAGGAGGCGGGCTTCGGCAAGCGGAACCTGGTGGATTCAGAGCAGGGCCGGACCCTCCTGGCGATTCTCGAGGTCGTGTCCCGGGTCTTCGGGGTGTCCATGCCCGACGCGTACTACGACGCGGCGCTCACCGGGCTCCGCAAAGAGAGCACCATGCCCCCCTGCCTCGTCGCGGGGAAGGATATGCTCGAGGGACGCCGCGGCAAGGAGATCCGCTACGAGGTGGGCCAGAGCCTCTCACTCTTTCTGCCTCAGCACATCCTCGCGGGGGTCCTGGATCGGGACAACCTGAAGATCCTGCTGCTCAACACGATGAAGTTTATGTTCCCGACCCTTCCGGAGCCCCCGGGCGACCCGAAGCTCCACGCGCGGCTGCGAAAGGAGATGGGCGCAGCGTTCCGTCCCCGGGCCCACGAGGAGTTGAAGGGCCACATCGGTGAGCTGCGCAAGAAGGGCGGAGAGATCAGCCTGACCCGCTGGCTGGGCGGGGTGGAGAAGACCTCCTGTCGCGCAGGACTGATTATCTGTAACGACATTCCCCTCGCGTCCGCCCTCCTGCAGAATCGTTACGCCCCCCTCTCTCGCCTCAAAACCGAAGATTTGGTCGACGACCTGGTCGTCTACATGGTCTCCGACTCCTACGCCGCGGTACGGGAGCTGCTGGGAATAGCGATCATGTAGCC
>CAYOTU010000080.1:0-10024 GCA_964406905.1 uncultured Myxococcales bacterium
AGCCCTTTTTGCCCCGACCTTACTACTTGACGGTGATCTCGAAGGAGTCGGTGCGAGGGGCAGGGTCGTTGGCCTTGACCTCGTAGTTGAGGAGCACGTCGTCGATCTCGAGGGAGCCGGCGTTGGGCGCTCCTCGGCCGATGATTATGCCGAAGCTGTCGCCTGGCGCCCCCCCCGTTGTGGCCTTGGCGAGGCTGCGGATTTCGATGGTGTTGCTGCCCGGGACCAGGAAGAGGGTCAACTCCACCACCAGGCCGTTCTCCTCCGACGAGATCGTCTTCACCTTCTTGCCGCTGACGTAAATCTCAAAGTCCAGGGGCACCGCGCCCGGCGCGTTGGTCCGGGTCACCAGGAAGTAGCGGTGTTGCACCGCAGCGACGGGGCCGGTAGGCTGGGTGACGATCCTCACCTGTTCCCCCATGGCCGCGGCGGCCGCGACCTTGTAACCCGGGGCCGTGATGTAGATGTCTCCCTTCAAGTTGAAGGTCACCGCGCAGTTGTCGAGGGTCAGCCCCGTGACCCCGCGGACCTGCTGGCCGTTGATGTAGACATCCGCCCGGGCTGGTGCGGCCAGGAGCAGCGCCAGCGCCAGTATGCCGAAGAGTGCTTTCGTCATTGTGAACCTACCTGTGTCCAGTCCTTTCGGACCTCTTGTGATCGACCCGTCGCCTTCCACGCGGACCAGCGCCGCCGGGAGCGTTCGAGGCCTTCGTCGCTGCACCGATCCACCACCTCGTAGATCTCGTCGAATGCCATGATCTCTTCCGGTGGGACGTCGTCCAGGCAGATCAGGACCACGTCTGGCGCAGCAGCAGGGGTACGCTCTGCTACGGACACGGGCTCGTCCCCGGGCCACTCCGTGCCCAGGACCGAGTGGGGCAGGAAGCTCTGTTCATCCCAGGTCCACAGGAACTGATCCCATTGCGCAGCCTTTCGTTCATCCCCGACCCGGACCAGAACCCGGCGGCCCTCGTTCACCCAGGCCTCGATGAATCGGGCCATGGAACGGGAGAGGGCCGCTCTCGTCATATCGCCGCTGTCCAGGAATACCACCGCTGCCATATTGTCCTCCAGCGGACAACGATACCCAGAGGAGGGAAGGATGACAAGGGCGGAAGAGGGGGATATCATGCAGCCACCCGCGCTGAACGCGGGAATCCGTGGAGGATGGATTGAAGGATATGCTGAACGCGGCCCGCGAGCGGTGCTTCTTTTTCGGGACCGGGGACGCGGCCCAGTCCCTCTGTCAGGCCAACATTCCTTACGGCCTGGCGAAGATAGCGTGGGCGCAGCGGCGCCTCGGTTTGCCCGAGGACGCGTCGTTCATCTCAGCGCCGGATACCACCGTGAGCCGCAATATACGGCGCTGGGCCGATGGCTTCGGTTACGGCGGCGTGATTCAGTACACCGGGGACTTCGTCACCCTGAGCATCAAGAGCAACCTCTGCGGCATGCTCCTTGTGGGGCTCGACGAGGCACCGGAGCCCGACGAGGTCCTTGCGCGGGCGGACCAATTCAAGGCGAGCGAGCCTAACCTGGACGGGATCCCCATCGAATGGGATCTGGGCACGTCCAACCACTTCGTGAACGTCCTGGACATGGACCATCCCCTGGAGGGGTTTCGCACCGTGGCCCTTCTCCACGGCAGCGGGGCCGAGATCCGCGGGGATGGCCCCTGGGGCATGGGCCTTTACCCTGCGGAGTCCGCAACCCTGCGTCGCGCTATGGAGGTCCTGGACACGCCATGGGGCCCCTTACGGATCCTTACGGGAGATGCGGCCCTTGAGTACCGAGCCGGATACGCCACGATCGAGAGCTTCGTGCACCGTCGCCGGGAGCTGATAGCGGACGCTCTCTTCCCCGGGAACCGGGTCCTGTCCAATACCACCCACCAGGGCAGCCGGAGCGCAGGGGATTACAACCTGGGCTGTCTCGTCGAGCCGCCGGGGACGGTGGTGCCTGTGGCCTTGCGGGCTGAGCTGCCCGTGTCCATGGTCCGTGTGCGGCCGAACCTCTCCGAGTCCGCGTTGGCCCGCGCCGGCGTCCGGGAGAGAGCCGAGCGCACGGGGATGCTGGAGCGTCTGGGTGCGGTCAACATCCTCCCCCACGGCGGTGGTTACACGTACCGCCAGTTCCGCGGCGTCCGCCGGGTCATCGAGCTGGAAGACCGCCGCTACTTTGAGATGGAGCCCTCCGCGGGCGCGCAGCGGGAACTGATCCACAACGTCCGAGGGCTGCCCTTCGCCTACCGGGGCGAGGAGGTGATCCAAACCCTGGAGGACTGGGACATGGGCGAGGTGGTAGCGCGGGGGACACCGCGAACGGTCTGGATGGTGTAGAGGGGCCGTCATGAAACAAACAGTGCATTCGGTCGCCGCTGCATCCGCTCTCGCGGCGTTCCGCAACCTCAACGTACGGATAGTATGCCTGCGGCTGCGCGCCTTGCGAGAGCGGCGCATCAGCGCCCTCGGTGCGATCTGTTTGTTTCGTGACGGCCCCTAGCTGACCTCCATGGGGCAGAGGCACCACGCTCGGTACGGCTATCGCGTCACGATCCTCTGGCTCCTCTTCTTTGCCATGACCGTGGGGACTGAGCTGGGCAGCGGGCTCACCGAGGCTATGCTCTTGTCCCGGATCGGTGCTTCGAAGCTTGCACACGCATTCATCATTGAAGCCCTTCTGCGCCTGGGGAGTACACTGGGCTACCTCTGGTTTGCAGATCGGGTCCGGGCCGACACCCTCTTTCGCTGGATTTCCTTGATCAACCTTGTGGTAGGCGGGGTGCTGGTCTTTGCCCTCATGGATGAACTGGCCGGTGCTGTCCTGCTGTTCTACTGCATCGTTCGGGTCCTGGAGAATATCCTGATCCTCCATTGGGGCGTCTTCCTTCTGGACTTCTTCACAGTCCGCGAGTCTGCGCGAGCGTTCCCGTTGATCTACAGCGCTGCCAGGGTGGCGACCTTTGTGGCGGGGGCCGTGCTGGCCAGCACAGCGGGCGCGTCCGCTGTGCGTCTCGGGGTGATCCTCTACCTCATCACGGGTGCCGCCCTCGTGGCCATGGTCTTCCTCTCCCGCCGCGCGCGGAAGGCATCTCCACGGATCCGGGTCGGTGCGGAGCCGGCTCATGGTACCCTGGGTGGACTCCTGGATGGGTGGAGATTCATCCGGCGGACTCCCCTGGTCCGCTACATGGTCATCGCCTCGGTGGTCATGGTCCTCATGCGGCGGCTCCTCCAGTTCTCGCTGGGCGAGAACCTTGAGGCCCTCTTTGCGGACGAGGCCTCCCTGCGCCGCTACATCGCCAACTACATGATGATAGCGTCCGCCGCGGCCTTCGTGCTCCAGGCCCTGGTCGCCGGGCCGACCCTGGCTCGCCTGGGGACCACCTTCGTGAACGCGGCATACGCGTGGTATGCGCTCTTCAGCGTGCTCAGCCTGGCGCTGGCCCCGGGCCTGGCGACCGTCACCCTGGGCAAGGCAGCGAACCGGGACATGAAGCAGGTCTTCAAGACTCCGGTGACCCTGCTCCATTACGGGACCTTTCCCGACGCGATGCGGGGGCGTCTGCGCAGCGCGATTTTCGGTGTAGCGATCCCCTTGGCCACCCTCGCTTCGGGCCTCCTGCTCCTGCTCCTCGATGAGGTGGGTTGGATGACGGGAGGCCGCCTTGACATCCTGGTAGTCGCCATGGGTATGGGCTTCGTCGTGGCGAGCTACTACCAGAACCGGGGCTATCGGCTCTCCCTGGTGGACCTCCTCCGCAACAAGGTCGGCGTCGAGCGTGCAGAGGCCCGTGGCTCCCGGGTGGCCATGGCCCGCGCGGATGGGCGCCTCCTACAGGTGCGGGACGTGCGCCGGTCAGCCTGGAATCTTCTCTTGCAGAGGAAGCGGGTGGCGGCCAGCTTCTCCATGGACCTCGAAGATACGTCATCGTCCCTCGATAAGCTGTCCAAAGATCGCCGCCTCAAGGCCACCGAGGACCTGATGATGCTCGTCGAACTCTACCGCCCCCGGGGCGAGGGCCACCTGCGCAGTCTCCTCCTGGCAGCCCTGGACGACCCCAGAAGGGACGTGCGGGATACGGCCTACATGGTGGTCCGGGGGATCCTCCCCCATCGCTACGCGAACCAGGCCAAGCTTTTGTTTGAGTAGGAATTCGGAGCCAGCGCTACGGCAGGATCCTGCCGACGATGGTTCCACCCGAGCCGTCCTGGTCATCGGAGCGCCAGAGGAGCCCGTACTCCGCATCGGGTAGGGCCACGATGACCGGGTTGTCCTGGTCGCCGACGTAGTAGATGTTGCCCAGGAAGTCGTGGCCGTCGACGGTGTAGTCTGAGTTGTAGTGGATGAACTTCACTGCGGAGTCATCCTCGTCCTCGGACATGGTCTTCCACCCGACCATGAGGGTGTCGTCGCTGAGGAAGCGCAGTGCGGGGCTGGACTGTTCGTTCGCGGTGACCACGTTCATCTTGAACTCGCCCTCCACGGGGTTGCCCGAGTTGTCGAAGCGCTGCGCGTAGATCCCGTAGTTGGAGCCGTCCTGGTTCAGGGACCGCCACGCGATGATGAAGTTACCCTGGCTGTCAGCGGCTACTGAAGGCTGGGACTGGACGTTGGCCGCGGTGGAGTTTACTGCGAAGGGCAGGCCCTGCTTTGTGCAGGTGGCGCTCAGGCGCTGTGCGTAGATGCCCCAGTTGTCCCCGTCCTCGTTCTTGGACTCCCAGACCACGATGTAGCGGGACGGGCCGGCGGGGAGGAACGCGACCACGGGGCTCTGCTGGTCCCCCGCTGTGGTCGTGTTCACCACGAACTCCGCGCCGAGGGGGTTGTCCGCCGCGCTGAAGCAGCGGGCCACCACGTCGTAGTTCGTGCCCGGGGTCTGCTCGAAGGAGGTCCACGCCAGCGCGAACGCGCCGTTTGCGCCCTGGGTACGGTCCATGGCTATGGCTGGCTGGTACTGCTCGTACTCGGTCACCTGATTCGCCTGGGTCTCGTCCCCGTCCGGGGTCCCGTCCGCGGCGAAGCGGCGGAAGAAGACACCTTCCACGTCGCCATCCTGCGCGTATGACTCCCAGGCGACCAAGAAGCCGCCCGCGGTGTCCGACGCTACGGCCGGCGCGTTCTGCCAGCCGTCGGTGGTGTCGTTGATGGTGAACTCGCCGCCCTGGGGTTCGCCGTTCACGTCGAAGCGGCGGGCCTTGATATCGATGTCGAACGCGCTCACCGCGCTCTCCCAGGTCACCACGTAGCCGGTGTCGGACTGGTCCGCTGCAGCGGGCTCGGCCTGGCTGTTCTCGGTCCCCGCGTTGTGGATGATCTCCTCGCTGTCGGTCACCGCCTCGCCGTTCGGGTCGTACTTGCGCGCGTAAACGTGCCCGTCCGCACCACGCCAGGCGAGGATCCCTTCTTGACTGTCGAGGATCTTTACCTTAACGTCGGTCTGGTTGCCCGCTGTCTTGACGTTGACGATCTTTTCGTTCCCGATGGTTGCCGCGTTCTTGGTGAAGAACTGGGCGTAGATGCCCTGTCCGGCCGGGTCCGTCCCCTCCCAGGAGACAACGAAGGACCCCGCGAGATCATACGCGCCCACGTCGGGCCGGGTCTCGTTTCCGTTGTCCGTGGTGTTGACCGCGACCTCGACCGGGGAGACGGGGCTGCCGTCCTTCTTGAAGATCCGGGCCATGATGTCCTGGCTTCCGCCCGCGTTGGTCTCCCAGGCCACGACGAAGCGGCCGTTCAGGTAGGTGTCCACCTGGGGCCAGGTCTTGGCGCCGGCCGCGTCGGAGATGGTGATCTGGCTCCCGTCCGGATCCCCGGACGGGGTATAGAGCTGGCCGTGGAGATCCGTCCCGTCGGACCAGACGATGACGAAGCTGTCGTCGTTGTGCGCGGCCACGTCAAAGCCCTGCCAACTGGACCCCAGGGTCCCGAAGTCCTTGGTCAGGGTGCCGGTGGGGCTGTAGATATGTCCCTTTATCGCTGTGCCCTGCTGCCAGAGGACCACCGTGCTCCCGCTCGGGGTGGCGACGACGGAGACCCGGCCGAAGGGGTTCGTGTAGGTGTACTGACTTTGCGAGGAGCAATTATAGGTCCAGGAGTTGCTGTCGTTGTCTTGGTAGACCGTGACCTGCTTGGTCTGCTTGTCCAGGGTGTCGAACCAGCGCAGGTAGATCCGTTCCTCCCGGCTCTTGGAGCCGGAGTACTTCGTGTGGTGCGTGTCGTAATAGTAAGAATAGGATTGACAGTTTCCGTTCTGGCAGTAGGAGGGATCGTAGCAGCTATAAGTGCTCTGCGAGAACGTCTTCTTTCTGTGGACGAAAGCGGCCACGTAGCCGCTGGAGAGCCCGGCAGCGTCTACCTCCAGATCGTCGATTCCACCCTCGTACGCGGCGTACTCGGTCCACTCCTTGGACCAGGTGTCGGTGTAGCTGCGCGCGTAGTACTTGTCCTTGGTGCTGTCGTTCCAGAGGACAGCATAGCGTCCCGCTCCGTGGTCCGCGATCGCGGGCTTGTACCCGTCCGCGGTGGTGTGGAACGTCGAGACCTTGTACTCGCCGCAGACGTTGTCCGTGCCGGTGCAGATGCCGCTTTGGCACACATCGCCCATGGTGCAGGAGTCGCCGTCGTTGCAGCTCGTTCCGTCCAGCTTGGGGTCGGGCACGCACGCGTCCGCATCCTCGTCGCAGAAGCCGTCGTTGCACGCGTCCGCGACCTCGTCGCAGGAGTTGACGTCGCCTCCGGAGCACCAGCCGCCGCCGTCGCAGGTGTCGTTAGCGGTGCAGAAGAGGCTGTCCTCGCACGCGGTGCCCGCGGGTTTGAACTCGGACTCGCAGGTGAACCCGTCGGGGTTCGATGCTCCCTCGGGGACGCAGATTCCGATAATGCACTCCGAGGAGAGCCAGGAGCAGTCGGCGGGGTCACCCGCGACGCAGGAGCCGGCCTCGCAGTAGTCGCCGTAGGTGCATCCGTTGTCGTCAGCGTTGCACGCGGTGCCGTCCTGGACCGGGTCGCCCTCGCATTGGTCTGTTTCCTCGTTGCAGGTCCCCTCGATGCAGCCGCCCGAGATCTCCTGGCAGTCGATGGGGGTTCCGCCCACGCAGACGCCTGCGCCGTCGCACGCGTCGTTGTCTGTGCAGAACTGGCCGTCCTCGCAGGGGGTGCCCTGGTCCAGGGGCTCGAGGTCGCATTTGTAGGACTGGACTCCGGTGGAGGTGCAGGTAGCGTCGTTGCAGTCATCGCCCTGGCCAGCGCAGGTCACGGGCGTCCCCGCGACGCAGGCGCCGCTCGAGCATTGGTCCCCCGCTGTGCAGCCGTTGTTGTCCGCGTTGCAAGCGAAGCCGTCCTGCGCCGGGGCAGAGGAGCACTGGCCGGTTTGCAGGTTGCAGGTGTCCGTGGTGCAGGGATTGCCGTCGTCGCAGTCCTCGTTTTCGAGGCAGCAGTTGGGGTTGCCTGAGCCCAGGCATACACCGTCCACGCAGGTGTCGTTCACCGTACACTCGTTGCCGTCGTCGCAGTCCTCACCGTTGAGGGCCTGGTTGACGCACTCGCCGTCAATGCAGGAGTCCGCAGTGCAGGGATTGTCGTCGTCACAGCCCAGCGTATCCCCGGCCTGGCAGATCCCAGCGACGCAGGTGTCGCCGATGGTGCAGGGATCGTCGTCGGAGCAGGCGCCGGCCACGGGGCTCCAGAGGCAGCCCGTGTCCGGGTTGCAGGTGTCCGACGTGCAGGGGTTCTCGTCGTCGCAGCTCTTGGGAGTCCCTGAGCAGGTCCCCTCGCTGCACATGTCGCCTTCGGTGCACGCGTTGTCGTCGTCGCAGGGGTTCTGGTTCAGGACGTGCTTGCAGCCGGTGGCCGGGTCGCAGGAGTCTGAGGTACAGGGGTTGAAGTCGTTGCAGGTGAGCTGGCCAGAGCCCACGCAGGATCCGCCCTGGCAGATGTCGCCCGAGGTGCATGCGTTGCCGTCGTTGCAGGAGGCTTCGTTATAGGTGTACTTGCAGCCCTCGTCGGGGTCGCAGAAGTCGTTTGTGCAGGGATTCGAATCGTCGCAGGAGACGCCGCCGACGCCGACGCAGAGGCCTTCCTGGCAGGTGTCGCCGGTGGTGCATGCGTTGCCGTCGTCGCAGGTGTTGGTGTTGTTCGTGAACTGGCAGCCCGACGCGGGGTCGCACGAGTCGTTGGTGCACGCGTTGCCGTCGTTGCAGGGCAGTGCCTGGCCGCCGATGCACGCGCCGCCGTTGCATGCATCGCCGATGGTGCAGGCGTTTCCGTCGTCGCAGGGGTTGGTGTTGTAGTCGTGCTGGCAATCGAGGACCGGATCGCAGATGTCGTCGGTGCAGGGGTTTCCGTCTGTGCAGTCCTCGGGCTCGCCCTGGCATTCGCCGTCCACGCAGATGTCGTTGACCGTGCAGACGTCAGCGTCGTCGCAGATCTCGCCGCCGTTCTTGGGTTCGACGCTGCAGATGCCTGTCTGTGGGTCGCAGACCGCCTCCGCGCAGGCGGGATCAGCGTCCGGGGGGAGGTCGCACTCGATGACCGTGGCCGGGTCCACCATGCACTTGTAGGGGAGCGTCGTCTTGTTGCAGTAGAGGCTCCCGTTACAGACGTCGCCGTCGTCCAGAAGGAGACAGTCCACGTCCGAGTTGCAGTCGCACGCGATGGGCTCGCCAGCGCAGACGCCGTTCTCACCACAGGTGTCATTGATGGTGCAAGGGTTGTTGTCGTCGCATGGGCCCGCGCCGTAGCTGAAGGTGCAGCCGACGAGGGGGTCGCAGGTGTTGATGGTGCAGGGGTTGCCGTCGTCACAGTCGATGAACTCGCCGGTGCACTCCCCGAACGCGCAGTGGTCGTTGGTGGTGCAGGGGTTCGAGTCGGAGCAGGGCGCGTCGTTGAACACGTTCTGGCAGCCCATCGCAGGGTCGCAGACGTCGTCGGTGCAGTAGTTGCCGTCGTCGCAGGAGGCCTCGTCGATGGGGCCGTCGCAGTCGTTGTCCTTGCCGTCACAGATCTCGTCCGCGCCGGGGTAGACCGCCGCGTCGAGGGGCTCGCAGTCCACAGCGTCGGCCGCGCCGTCACCATCGTCGTCAATGTCGCACGCGTTGCCGTCGCCGTCGATGTCAGTGTCGAGTTGGTCCGTGTTGGATACCAGGGGGCAGTTGTCAGCGCCGTCCAGGAGGCCGTCGTCGTCGTCGTCAGGGTCGATGCAGTCGGGCTTCCCGTCAGCGTCCGTGTCCGTGTAGCCCTCGTCGGTGAAGCCGTTGCAGTCGTTGTCCAGGCCGTCGCAGATCTCGGGCTCCGCGGCGACGCCCTGGCAGATCTCCTTGCCCAGGGAGCAGGCCTTGGTGCCTGGGCAGGAACCGTGCTCATTGGTGACGAGGCATTCGTCGGGCGTGATGTCGTCGGTCTCACCGTTGCAGTCGTCGTCTTCGTTGTTGCAGGTCTCGGGAGCTGGCGTGGGCGCGTCGCAGTCGGTCAGTCCGGTAGGTCCGCAGTACCGCTCGCCCTCGCAGATCCCCTCATCGTTGGCAGCCGCGCAGGTGGTGGAGAGCTGAAGATACTTGGACAGCGCTGTGCACTCACAGGTCCCCGCGCCGGAGAGGCGGCATTGCTTCACGTTGGTCCCGTCGGGGGCCTCCTCGGTGACGCAGTCATAGCCAGCGGGGCAGGTGTCGTCGGTGCAGTCCGCGCCGCAGAAGCCGCCCTCGTCCCCGTAGTCGAGGCAGAGGTCAGTGCTCCCGCCGAGGACCGGCTGGCATTCAGCGTGGTCCACGCAGGGCTGGCAGAGCTTGTCAAAGCGCGGCAGGCAGAGATAGGTCACGTCCGGGGGCGTGGTGGAGACCGGCGCGCAGACAAAGTCCTCGGGGCACTCCTCCACGCAGGTCATGGTGCAGATCTTTTTCTCTCCGGTGAGGATGCAGTAGCCGGAGTCGCAGTCCTCAGGACCGTCGCAGGGCCACCCGAACTCACCGGGCTGTGGTTCGCCGTCCGGGGCGCCGTCCGTGTACTGGTCGGGCTCCGAGCTGTCCGC
>CAYOTU010000080.1:10124-11219 GCA_964406905.1 uncultured Myxococcales bacterium
TGTCCGCGCCCGGAGCATCGGTTCCGATGATAGCGTCCCCGATGGTGGTGTCTTCCGCGGGGTCCGGCGTATCCATGGAGACATTGTCAGTGCCCGAGTCGCAGTTCGCGACGAAGAGAGCCGTCGCGGTCAGCGCAAGAAGGAGAGCGAGACGGTAAGACTGCTGCATGGGGTTGCCTCCAGGCATGGTTTTCCAAATCAGAATCGATTGATTATAGGGAGAGGGAACCTGCGGTTCCAGTGTCATCTGTCGTGGGGGCCTCAACCCATCGCTGGCCACGGGACCTGAGGTGCAGGCCTACAGGTAGCTCTCCAGTTGTAGGATTTTCAGGCCTGGCACACATCGGAAATCCCGGTCATTGGTCACCAGGGCAGTGCATTCCGCGGCGAGCGCAGTGGACATCTGTATTGCATCCGGGGTCTTCATGCCTGTGTGGGCTCGCAGCAAGGCTGCTGCCTTGAGCAGCTTCCGGGTGAGGGGTCTCATGGTGAGCCCCTTCGCTCGCGTCAGGATCGTCTCATAGCGATCAGCGAGCACAGCGTCGCCGCATCGATACGGAACGACCAGCACCTCCAGCAGGGTTATCTCCGATGTGACGCCGACGATGGTGCCGTCATCCACCGCTTCGAAGAGAGGACTCACCAGAGGCAGGTAGCGGGTGTTCTCTTCGATGAGATAGATGAAAGGTGCGGTGTCGATGGCCACGGGACCTGCACCGATGTCCTCGATCAATCCCATTCCAGCCGCTCCGCTGATACATGATTCGCTGCGTCCAGGTCGTCCCAGGTCGCCTTGCCCAGTCCCTTCAGGTCCAGAAGCGAAAGCTCCACTCCATCATCCAGGGCCTTCTCCAGGATGGACACTACCTCCCCGGAGATCGAGCGCCGCTGGCGTCGTGCCCGCTGCTTCAGCCGCTCGTACAGCGTATCCGGGAGGTTCTTGATATTCAGAATTGCCATGGTCTTCCTCCGTTGTTCCTCCGTTCCTCTACCATTGTGGAGGAGTTGCTCTCCTGATGCAAGCGACGAATACGAGCAGCCATCCGCGCTGTAGAGGTTTTCAGGCTAACCCAGCCAGCGTAGCTGGCGGTGCCC
>CAYOTU010000081.1:0-11202 GCA_964406905.1 uncultured Myxococcales bacterium
GTCGTCGTCTCGGGTTGCGCGCTGCGGGAAGAGGCCGTATGCTCCTGGATTCTTGGAGGTGAGGTCGTGGCAGAGGGAGTGCGGGACATCCGGAAGGAACTGTGGAACCTCCCCAACATCCTGACGATGGCGAGGATCGTGGCGATCCCCTTCGTCGTCCTGGGGATCCTCATGTCCGAGTACCATCCGCAGGATCTCGCAGCGTCCGTGGCCTACGGCTTCGAAGAGAGCCGGTTCTACTGCTGGGCAAGCTGGGGCCTCTTTGCGCTGGCCGCGGTGACCGACTACCTGGACGGCTACATCGCCCGTGCCTGGAACATGACCACCTTAATCGGGAAGTTTCTGGATCCCGTGGCAGACAAGCTTCTGGTCCTGGCCACCCTGGTGGCCCTGGTCCAGCTTCACCGCGTCGAGGCCTGGATAGTGATCCTGATCCTCATGCGGGAGGTCTCGATCAACAGCCTGCGCACCCTCGCAATCTCCGAGGGGCTCACGATTAACGTGATCAAGGCCGGGAAGTTCAAGACAGCGTTCCAGCTCTTCGGCATCGGCAGCCTGATTCTCCACTACGAGTACCCTGTGCCCTTTTTCGCTGGCCTGGATTCGGTGGACTTCAACGTGCTCGGCAACGCGTTTATCCTGATCTCTCTCGCCTTTTCCCTGGTGTCGGCGGTGTCCTACTTCCGTAGCTTCATCCGCTCTATCGAAGCCAAGTACCGGGCCGATTCCCCGGAGGAAATCTGAGATGACCACTTATTTAAAAATATTTCTGGCGGCCAGCATTCTGGTCGCTGCAACGAGCTGTGACCGCGAGGACCCGGATGAGCCCCTCTGGATGATCTCCGAGTGCCTCCTCTGCGAGGAACCGGAAGACTTGGACCTCTGCGGGGACGGAGTTGACAACGACGAGGATGGCCTCACCGACTGCCAGGACCCGGAGTGCGAAGGCGTCGGCTGCTGCGGCGTGCTCGCGGACGAAGAGGAGACCGACGAGCACTGCGCGGATGGCTGCGACAACGACGGGGACGGCTACACCGACTGTGCGGACTTCTCCTGTGCCAAGAATCCCGAGGTCGCTGTCTGCAAGTCCCCGGTGGAGACCCCTGAGGAGACCCCTGAAACCTGCTCCGACGGCATCGACAACGACTGGGACGGGTACTTCGATTGCGCAGACTACTCCTGCATGGATGCGTCGGGGGTGACCTTCTGCGAGGGCAGTGACGTGACCTGTGCGGACGGCATCGACAACGACGGCAACGGCTACATCGACTGCAAGGACTTCGGCTGCTCAAAGAACCCCTCAGTGACTGTTTGTGATTAGGGCCGGACCTCAGGGTTCCTTGCGCCGGGCGGAGGCGTCACCCTTCGGTCCAGCCCGAAGTTGAAGATGTCTAGAGTAGAGCCAGGGAGGTCGCGCTGGGATCGGGCTGGGATTCATCCCCGCGTGATACGCGTTGCAGCCTGGCTGGTGCCTGGCTTGGCCCTGGCTCGACCCGGCAGTCCTTGGGCCGCGCTGCCCTGGGTCCTGACCAGCGCAGCGGTGACGGCCCTCCTTCTGGGGCTGGCCCTTTCGGGGCTGGTCTGGCCTGTGGCGGTCCTTCTCCTTCTCCCCGCTTGGCTCGTAGCAGCCCCCCTCGCTGTCCGGGCCGGAGCCCCGGCCGATCTCCACCCGGGGGCCGGTGCGGCGGTCCTCCTTGGCCTCCTTCATTGGATACCGGCGATCGTGGTCATGATGGCCTTTGTGCCGGATTGGGACATCCTGGCCGCTGACCAGGCTGCTTCCTTGCCGTTGCTGGCGCCGGGTGAGGTGGCTGCCTGCCGGGTCGGTTCCCCGGATGCTCCCTCGGCGCGGGGCGCGCTGGTGTTGGCGGGGGACCGGGACGCGCGATTTATCGGGCGTCTACTTGGGTTGCCGGGGGAGCGCGTCGAGCCTGCCGGAGGGACCTGGCGCGTGGACGGCGTCCCCGCCGTGCGCTCCGTGCGGGACCTGCTGCTTGCACCGGAAGGCGAAGGCAGCGAGGGCACGAGATCCCTGGTCTACCGCGTGGGCGACGGCTACCTCTCCCTCTGGTCCCGGCGACCCCTGGAGTCTGCGTTGGACCGTGGCGTCCCTGTGGAGTTGGGCTACGACGAGGTCTTCGTCCTGGCCCTGGACCACAACGGAGGCGCCGCGTTGGACAGCCGCGCCAGGGGGCCCTTCCCGCAGGAGCGTGTCCATGAAGCCCGATGTGTTCTGTTGTGGAGCGGGCACCGTTTCGCCCGCATCGGTCGCCCCCTCCAATGAACCGTAGCGCTTGAAAATCTCTGTTCTCTGCATTAATATCCGACTCTGAGGAGGATCAACATGAACACCAGTGCCCACCTTCGGACGACGATCTCCATCGTAACGGCGGGTCTCCTGTTACTTTCAGGGCTTCTCGGCTGCCAAGGCGGAGATAAAACCGAGGAGCGCGTCGAGCGCCTTGAGCAGCGTATGCAGGCCACGGAGTTCCAGATTTCAGGGTTGGCGGAGCTGGAGCCCAGGATCTCCGACTCACTGGACAAGAAGGAGGTACTCCTCGACGAGAAGCTCAGGGAGTTCCAGGAGCAGGCCCGAGAGGAGAACCGGGCCGTCTCCGAGGGCTTCGAGACCTTCAAGTCCGCGCATTCGGGCTTCAAGACCGATCTGAGCGATCACCTCCGCCGCCTGGAACTGGTCGAAGCCTGGATCCAGGAGAAGGACAAGGAGGAGGAGCAGAAGAAGCTCTTCGCCATTGAGGACGGGGAGATTCCTCCTGCGTGGGAGGAACTCCACGAGAAGTGCGGGATGGGGGACCTCGGCTATGCCCAGACCGTCCTGAACTACCTGGTGCGGATCAACGCGTACATGAGCGACTTCCCGGTCCACCACCCGGTGCTGCTCCCGGAGAACGATCCGATGATGCTCATGACGGGCCACATCGCCCGTCGCAACCCAGACACAGCGCTGGCCTACCGCAACATGGAGCTCCATATTCTCAAGGCGCGGGACCGATTCCTGGGCTATCGCATCGACCGGAGCTGGGAGACCCGCCCCGAGTACGGGGATTGCAAGACAGCGTGCTGCCGGGTGAGCAACGCCGGCCAGTGGACCTGCGCCTGGAGCGAGATGCACGATCGTTGGGGCAGCGAAGGCCAGCATGATAAGTGGCAGTGCGAGTACGACGCAGAGGGCTGGCGAGACTACCGGGCCAAGTGGTGGCGCCGCTGTGACTACGAGCCAGACACCAGGGAGTTCGGGTCCATGCCCTACCTCATGCGACGAGTGGAGGAGCACGGGCTGGATATCATGGATCCTCTGTACTGCGTGGTGGACCTGATCTGGGAGAACCGGATCTATTGCATGAGCCACTCCCAGTACCCGGTCCTCCAGATCCGCCTGGAGCAGGGCACCCCCGAGGAGCCCATCATCCACCCAGTTTACAAGCGCTTCACCCTCCTGGCGATCTACGACTGGGACGTGATCTACAAGGACGAGTGGTCCAGCCAGTGGGTGGTGCTCGGCACGGTACATCCAGCGTTCGCCAGCCAGAAATCCGGCTACCGCATCGAGGTGATCCAGGAGCCCGAGTGCGGCGAGGCCGGTAATCCCGATGCAGTACTTCGTCTCATCGGCGAGCTGGCCTGCATGGACGAGATCGCCCGGGCCACCCTCATGGACCAACTCCTCCTGAAACACGGCTTCACCAGTAAGCTCGACTTTGAGATCCAGAAGCTCTGGATGGAGGAAGACGAGGACGAATGGGCCCCGCGGCTCAAGGCAACCATCGAGCAGGGCTGCCCCGGTATGCCGGGCGGCGTGGCGCCAACTCCGGCCGCGGACGTACCCCCCGCTGGTCCCACGGGAGGTTGGCAGAGCGGTGAGGTCGTGAAATGAGACAGCTCCTCGTTGTCCTCCTGGTCTGCGCCGGCCTGGCTCTGGCCGCGGTACCGGCCTCTGCTGCCGGACAGGGGGAGACGAGTTCGCTTCAGAAGAAGCCTCGGAAGAAGCCCCAAATGGTCAAGAAAGGGCATAAGAAGGTCAAGAAGAAGAAGAGGCCGAAGAAGCCCCCGCCGCGGAAGCCGGGCAAAGCCAGCATTCCGGTCCAGATAGGCATCGGCCCCGCTGTCCATATGATTACGGGGCCTGTTCAGTCGGATCAGCTCTTTCACTACGGGCTCAAGACCTACGCGTCCGCTATCATCGACAACGAGACGATCCGGGCGAACAAGAGGATGATCCCGAAGAAGTTCCGGAGCTCGATTCTCAAGGCCCGGGAGATCCGCATATCGCCCATGATCCTGGCCCTGATTCCCGATACGATCTTCATCAGCCCCAAGATCAATCGGACCCAGATGTACGGCGCGGTGTTCAGGCCCATGGCGTTCGGTATCTCGCCCATGTCCAACGACTGGTTCCGGTTCGACATCAACGCAGGGCTGCTGCTCATGTACGCGTACCTGGAGTCCAGTGACGAGAAGATCGGGGAGAATCACCTCCTCGATCCCGGCCTCGATGCGAAGTTTTCCCTGGAGTTCAAGCTGCACCGCTCGTTCCTGTTGACCCTGGGGTGGGCCTCCCAGTTCTACATCCCCATGGAGCTCGGCGCTGGGTTCTGGAAGGTTGGCACGAAGAACGCGTTCTGGCACGTGGGGCAGGCGTTTCTACTCCTCAATATCCGCTTCCCCTACAACCACAAGTTTTAGCCCAGCGACGGGACGGAGAGCATCCAGGAGAGGGATTTAGATGACAGCGAACGATCAAAATGGTCCCCCCCCGGACGGCACGCCCTTCCGGGAAGAGGAGATCATTTACGACTGGAACAAGGTGGACCAGGTGGCGCCGCTCACCACGGGTACCATCGAGTTCCTCGACGAGACCCTCCGGGACGGGCTCCAGAGTCCCTCCGCGGTGGACCCCCCTGTGGCGGACAAGATCATGCTACTGCACACCATGGACGATTTGGGGATCCACTATGCGGACATCGGCCTGCCCGGTGCGGGACGAAAGCCCCGCAGGGATGTCCTGGAGTTAGCGAAGGAGGTCGCTACTTCTAAGCTCTCGATCAAGCTCTGCGCGGCGGCCCGGACCCTGGATAAGGACGTGGACCCGATCATCGAGATTTCGCAGAAGACCGGGGTGGAGATCGAGGTTCTGGCGTTTATCGGCACCAGCCCGATCCGGCAGTTTGTAGAGAAGTGGGATCGGTACAAGATGCTCCGCCTTGTCCGGGAGGCCATCCGTCGGGCCCGGGACGCGGGGCTCCCCGTGACCTTTGTCACCGAGGACACAACCCGCGCCAAGCCCGACACCCTCTATCCCCTGTACCATGTCGCTATCGAGAGTGGCGCTAGTCGGATCTGCCTCTCGGACACCGTGGGCCACGCGACCCCGGACGGCCTCAAGGCTCTGATCCGGTTCACCCGGGAGATCATCAAGGGCATGGGCAAGGATATCCAGCTCGACTGGCACGGCCACAACGACCGGGGCTTGGGCCTGACCAACGCGCTCCACGCCATCGAGGCTGGGGTCAGTCGGGTCCACGGCACAGCGCTGGGCATCGGCGAACGGGTCGGCAATGCACCCATGGATCAGATCCTCATGAACCTGAAGCTCCTCGGCGCAATCGACAACGACTTGAGTAAGCTCATGCTCTACTGCAAGCAGGCAGCGGTCGCTACACACTGGCATATCCAGAACAACTACCCCCTCATCGGCGGGGATGCGTTCCGCACCTCCACCGGTGTCCACGCGGCCGCGATCCGGAAGGCGCGGCACCTCGGAGCGGCTTGGCTCGAGGACCGGATCTACTCCGGGGTGCCAGCGTCGGAGTTCGGGCGGACCCAGATCGTGGAGATCGGACCCATGAGCGGCGCGGCCAACGTCCAGTTCTGGCTCGAAGAGAGGGGTATCCCGGCCGAGAAGGGCCTGGTGAACCGGATCCTCAACGTGGCCAAGCGGGGGAGCCGCGTCCTGGAGGACATGGAGATCGAGTTCGCAGTGCGACGCTACCGTCGCGAGAACCAAGGAGACCCGTCGTGACCCATGAGTTGAACGAACACATTCGTAATCGTCTTGCCCGCCTCGCTGCCCTCGAGGAGGGCGGGGTGCCGGGATACCCCAACGACTTCACCCCCGAACAAAGCACAGCGGAGATCCACGGGACCTACGGTGATGTTACGAAGGAGGAGCTGGAGGAAGACACAGGTAAAGCGGTCGTCGCCGGGCGGATCATGACCCTTCGGATAATGGGCAAGGCGTCGTTCTTCCACTTGAAGGACCGCACCGGCACCCTCCAGGTCTTCGTACGTCGGGACGCTGTGGGCGAGGACGAATACCGGGCCTTCAAGCGCTTCGAGGTGGGGGACATCGTCGGCGTTCGCGGGGGTCTGATGCGCACCCGTACCGGAGAGCTGTCCGTAGCCGCGACGGAGGTGCGGCTCCTGTCCAAGGCGATTCGTCCCTTACCGGAAAAATTCCACGGGTTCCAGGACGTAGAGGCCCGATATCGGCAGCGCTATGTGGATCTCATAGTAAACGACGACGTACGTGAGGTCTTCCGGGTACGGGCCGGGGTCATCGGTGCGCTCCGTCAGGCTTTGAATGATATGGATTTCATGGAGGTGGAGACCCCGATGATGCATCCGGTGCCCGGCGGTGCCGCTGCGCGGCCGTTCATCACGCACCACAACGCGTTCGATATGGATCTTTACCTGCGCATTGCGCCGGAGCTCTACCTGAAGCGCCTCCTGGTAGGCGGCATGGAGCGGGTCTACGAGATTAACAGGAGCTTCCGCAACGAGGGGCTGTCGCCGCGTCACAACCCCGAATTCACCATGCTCGAATTCTACCAGGCCTACGCTACCTACGAGGACCTGATGGATTTCACCGAGGCCCTGATCACAAATCTCGCACAGGAGGTCGTGGGTGGCCTCGTGGTGCCCTTCGGCGAGGACGGGACCCTGGATCTTACCCCGCCCTGGCCCCGGATTTGCCTGCGGGAAGCGGTTCGGGAGGCCAGCGGACTCTCCGACGCGGACCTCGACGATCCGGCCGCGCTTCGGGCATGGCTCAAGGCCAGGGACGTGGATGTGCCCACCGGCTGGGGCCCAGGCAAGCTCCTCGCTGAGGTCTACGACGTGGCCGTAGAACCGACCTTGATCAAGCCGACCTTCGTGACCCATCACCCGGTGGAGATTTCACCCCTGGCCCGCCGCAACGCGGAGGATCCAAGCGTCACCGATCGCTTCGAGCTGATCATCGGCGGCCGGGAGATAGCGAACGCGTTCTCCGAGCTGAACGATCCTCGAGATCAACGAGAGCGGTTCGAGGCCCAACTCGCTGCCCGGGCAGCGGGGGACGACGAGGCCCACGTCATGGACGCTGATTTTCTGAGGGCCCTTGAGTACGGCATGCCCCCCGCTGCGGGGGAGGGCATCGGCATCGACCGCCTGGTGATGCTCCTCACCAACCGGCACCACATCAAGGAGGTGATCCTCTTCCCCCTCCTTCGGCCCGAAAGCGAGTGACCCAGCCGTCCCCCAGCCCCGGAGCGTCCGGTCCGTTGTCCCGAGCACCTTCCGTTCTCGTGGTGGCCGGGCTGGTCCTCTACCTCGTCGGCGCGGCGGGCACCATGGCGGCCCTGGCCCGACCCTTGCCTCCCTGGGCGATCCTCGTCTTCGCCGGCTTTCGGGCAGCGGGCCTCGGTGCGGGCCTCGGCGCTGCTCTGGTCCGGCGCTTCGGCGCGGCATCGGGCACGGGGGCGCTCGTAGGCTTGGCGCTTCTGGGCCTGGCTGTGCCCGGCGATTGGTTCGCCGTGCCCGGCGTGGTCTCGGTGCTTGCCGGCTCCTGGGCCTTCGCCAGGGTACGCCGAAAGACCCTGCCCATGGCCGCTGGCTTTACCCTGATCTTCGTTGCGGGGCTCGTCCGTGTAGCGCTGGCCTTCTTCGCTCCCGAGGTCCTGGTCCATGCCCCATTAGCCGTGGCCGTGCCACTGGCCGCGTACATGGCGTTCCTCCACCGGGGCGGGGTCATCGTACGCCGGGGCGTGGGCGTCGCACTGGTGGTGATCGCTGTAGCGTTGTCCCTGGCGATCCGGGTCCATGGTCTTCTTGAGCCGGATCAGCAGTTCGACATGCAGATGGTCGGCCTCCTCGGTTTCTTTATTCTCGCGGCCATCGTCGTGGCCGCGGGGTTCACCCATCTGTTCGTGGCCGCTTTCGATCATCTGGATCGGGATCCTCTCCTGTCCTTCCAGTTCTTCCTGCCGATCCTGGCGCTCCCCGCGGGGGTTCTGGGCTGGGCTTGGCGGGACGGGGCCGTGTTCTCCGAGAACGGCCCCCTGGGCACGGTGTTGGCCGAGGGTGCGGCCCTGGATGCTGTCCTTGTCATCGGCGCGCTCCTTGTGCTGACCGTTCGGGCCTTGGGCCGACGCATCGGTGTGCGCAGCCCCACGGTCCTCGTCGCGTGGAAGTTCCTGCGCTCCCAGCGCCTGGTCCCCACCCCGGGGGCCAGGATGATCAACCGCCTGCGGGACCTGGTGCCTCCCGCGTACGAGGCCGAACAGGGTCTCGGGCTCTGGACTTCGCCGACCCGCTGGGCCGTGGTTGCGGGTGCGGGCCTCGTCCTGTGGCTGGCCCTCGGCCCTGCGGGCCAGCGCTGGACCGAGCCCATGCACTTCGAGATGCTGGCGTGGGTCCTCTCAGCCGGCGCGTTGGCCCTCCTGGCGCGTGGTTTTCTGCGGCCGCGCGCCGGACTGACCGAGACCCTAGCCGATTTTCTCCCCGGCCTCGCCGCGCTGGCCATAGCGCTCCTGGTCCGACCCGACGTGGAGTTTGGTGATATGGCTTTCCCCGGCTCGGATCAGGTGCCCCTGTTTGTTGCCCTCATCATCGGCGCGCTCCTGGTTGCCCATGCAGCGCTGCGCGGTATCCTTGGCCTGCGCCACCGTCGCGGGACCCTGGCCGAAGCGCTCCAGCCCGAACTTGCGCCGTCCTTGGACTCCCGCCTTCGTCAGGGGGTTGGACTGTCCATGTTCGTGTCCATCGTGGGCGTCGCTGTGGGCGTATGGGCCCTGATAGTCGTCCTCTCAGTCATGAGGGGCTTCTCAGTGGATCTAACCTCCAAGATCGTGGAGTCGCGGGAGCATATCGTGCTGCGTGCCACTGATGACCTCGCCGGGATCCCCGATCCCCTCCCCCTGGCCCGTCGCCTGGGGCTTCTTCCGGAGGTGCGCTCAGCCAGTCCCTACGTCGAGGCCAACGTGATGCTGGCGTCCTCCAGCAACATCGGCGTCAACATTACCCTGAGGGGGATCGTGCCCGAGGACTACGCGGGGGGTGACCTCGAGGCGAGCGTCGTCGCCGGCTCCGTCCGCTTCCTACGCGAGCCCGAGTGGCTCGTGCCTCCTGAATATCTGGCGTATGTGGACCCCGATCCCAGCCCGGAATCGGGCCTGAAGGCCCTCCCACAGGAGCCTACCGATCCCAGTCGGTATTGGCCTACGACCGTGGACCCCGGTGCGATCCCCATGGACCCAATTCCCGGCCTCGATATACCCGAAGACGACCTCGATATGACTTGGTCCGCGAACCAGGTAGTCCTCCCCCCGGTCCTCATTGGCGTCGAATTGGCCGGCAGCCTCGGCGTGGACGTGGGTGGCCAGGTAGAGCTCATCGCGCCCGACGGCGAGGCAGGCCCCGCTGGCCTCCAGCCCAAGGCCCGCTCCTTTCGCATAGCGGGCCTCTTCACCACGGGCCTCTACGACTACGATATGAAGCTCGCGTACACCACCCTCGGCGAGGCCCAGCGCTTCCTGGGCCTGGAGGACGCTGTGAACCGCCTGGAGGCCCGCCTCCACGACCTCGATACCGTTGACGCGGTCCGAGATTCGGTCCTGGGCTGGGTGAACCCGGAGCTTGTCGAGGTGGATGACTGGAAGCGCATGAACCGCAACCTTTTCTCCGCGCTGGAGTTGGAGTGGGTGGTGATGTTCCTGGTCCTGGGCTTCGTGGTGCTCATAGCGTCCTTCAGCATACTCTCGAGCCTCCTGATGATCATTCGCCAGCGCACCGGCGCGATCTCAATCCTGCGGTGCTTGGGGTTCCGGGTTCGGTCCATGGGAAGGGTCTTCCTGACCCTGGGCGCGCTGGTGGGCCTCATGGGCTCCCTCTCGGGCCTGCTCATGGGGGTGTCGAGTTGTGTCCTGGTGCGCCACGTGGGCGTGACCCTGCCGAGGGAGTACTACATCCGGGAGCTGCCCGTTGACATCGACCCCTGGTCCATCGCTACGATCGTCCTGGCCTCCTGGGCTCTCACGGTGGTGGCGTCCATCTATCCGGCGCGGAGTGCAGCCCGCACCCACATTCTGGAGGGCCTGTACGATGAGCGATGACGTGGTCCTGCGCCTCGAAGGCGTACACAAGACCTACTCCCACCTGGGCAAGGATATCCAGGTTCTCAAGGGCGTGGACCTGGATATCCGCCGGGGAGATCAGCTCTCCATCGTGGGGAAATCCGGGGTCGGCAAGAGCACGATGCTTCATGTGGCCGGCGCCCTCGACCCGCCCACCCGTGGCCGGGTCCTCTGGGAGGGCCGGGACCTCTTCCAGATGCCCGAGCCCGAGCTGGCGAGGTGGCGTAACCGTCGCATCGGCTTCGTGTTCCAGTTCCACCATCTTCTCCCGGAGTTCACCGCGCTGGAGAACGTGATGCTCCCCGCGCTCATCGCGGGCATAGACTGGTCCGAGGCCGCGGCCATGGCCGACCGCCTCCTGGATCGCCTGGGCCTCTCAGATCGGGCTAAACATCGCCCCGGAGAGCTCTCCGGCGGCGAGCAGCAGCGGGTTTCGCTGGGCCGAGCCCTGGTCATGGAGCCGGAGATCCTCTTCGCGGACGAGCCCACAGGCAACCTGGACGAACGCACCTCCGAAGAGATCCACGATCTCCTCGATGCCCTCAATCAGGACACAGGCACCGCCCTGGTCCTGGTGACCCACAACTTTTCCCTCGCCCGCCGCATGGGGACTCGCCTGATCATGACGGAGGGACTACTCAAGCCCTGGGACGGGATTCCTCCATAGGCCTGTGAGAAACGGACGGAGAAGCGGGGACGGTGTTACGATCTTCTGCTCCTCATCGACGAACTCGACGTTGACCGACATGCGATCCTGCACCGCGGTCAGTGGAAGCCGCTCGCCGGTCCC
>CAYOTU010000082.1:0-10764 GCA_964406905.1 uncultured Myxococcales bacterium
TGTTTGGGTGGCCCATGTCGATTTTCGCGCGCAGGGTGCGGGAGCCGTCGGGGAATTCACCCGCCCGCATCCGACGGAAGAGGTCGAGGTTCTCCGTAGCGTCGCGGTCGCGATAAGGGGAGGGCTTGCCCGGGGCGTGGAAGTCGCCTTTGTAAGCCTTGAACTCCTCGGGGCTCATGTCGCAGACGTAGGCCTTGCCAGCCTTGATCAGGTGCTCCGCCCACTCGTAGAGCTGCTGGAAGTAGTCCGAGGAATAGTACTCGCGGTCGGCCCAGTCAAAGCCGAGCCAACGGATGTCCTCCTTGATCGAGTCCACGTACTCCACGTCTTCCTTGGCCGGGTTCGTGTCGTCGAAGCGCAGGTTGCAGGTGCCGCCGAACTCCTGCGCCAGGCCGAAGTTGAGCACGATGGACTTCGCATGGCCGATGTGGAGGTAGCCGTTAGGCTCCGGCGGGAAGCGGGTCCCCACCCGGCCGCCGTGGGTGCCGGCTTTTACGTCAGCGAGGACGATGTCGCGCACAAAGCTGGATGCGCGGTCTTCGGTGGTTTCTTCTCTCTTCTCGTCGGCCATGGATCCCTCACGCTGTGGTGGAGTTCGGCGCGGCGCCTTGCTGTCATGCAACAAAACCTACCCTTGAGAAGGCGGGGCTGTCAAGGCGTGTTCGGGCGCGCGTGGATGAGGGAAAAGATCCCAGTCACAGGGGAGACGCCGTGAATTTCTCCCGCCACGGGATCCCATCTTGGCGCGTCCAGGGGGATCCAGGCCGACAAGCCGGAGATCCTGGAAGGGCAGATCATGTTCGCGGCGAAGCTGAAGGACGGCCTCGATCCGGGCGCACCGCTGCCCCCCATGACGTTTTGCCTCCCCGGGGTCGACTACGAGAACATGACCTACCTCCTGCGCAGCGCGCGCGCCCCTCCGCGCCTGGGTCGGCGTCGCTATGCTGGCCCTCGTTGCGCTGCTTTCCATGGTCTTCCTGCGTCGAACCCACTCAAAAAAGAGCTGGATCTGGAGCGGGGGCGGAGGCTAATATATTCTTCAGACCAGTTTCACTGGGGGGTTGTCATGCAGAGATGGATTCTAGCGACGATCCTGGCGGCAGCGCTGGCTGCGCCGGGCTGTGATTCCGGGGGCGGCGAAGGCGGCGAGACGGGCGGCGAGGACACCGTAGCGCCTGAGCAGGACGCGTCGGGCACCGGCGCTGTCCAGTGCACCAAGACCGCTACCTGTGCGTGGGGTGAGGCCTGCGTGGACCACGCCTGCGCGGTCCCCGATGGTGCGCCCATGGCTCCGGCCAAGGACTTCACAGCGGAGGACCAGTGTCCGGGCTCCGAGACCTTTGAGCAGGAGGTGACGCTGTCTGACCTCCACGGCTCCGTGGTCCTTCTTTATTTTGCTACCACGGGCTGCGCGGCCTGCGTAGCGGACGCTAAGGTCTACCAGAACATGATCGAGCAAATGGAGGCCAAGGGCTTCACGAACCTCGTTTCAATGATCACCGTGATCCTGCCCTACGGCGCGGCCACCATGGCCGATTTCACCCAGGGCCTGACCCGTCCCGTGGTGGTTGACACCGATACCCTGGGCATCGGCACCGCGTACGGTGCGAACAAGGACACGATAGTGCTCATCGACCACGCGGGCTACGTTGCCGAGAGCTGGGCCGGCGGCCTGGATGTCCGAGGCGGGGCCACGGACAAGTCCATGCTCAACGAGACCCTCGGGGCCCTGGCCAACGCGGCGCTCTAAGTTTTCCTGGGAGGACCAAATGAGTTCGAGAACATCGCCTGTTCTGTTCCTTGTGTTCTTGTTCACGGCAGTCTCGTCTCCGGCCTGCGACTCCGGCGGCGACGGCGGCGGCATGACCGGCGGCGCTGTGGGCGGAGAGATCTGCTCAACAGAGAACGATACCATCTGTGGCACCGCCACGGGCGGCGAGGGGGAGGCGGTGCTGATCTGCGTTCCCTTCGGTGAGGGGACCCTCAAGTGGACCGAGTCCGCTGTCTGCAAGGCTTTCGAGACCTGTGAGGCCAGCGCGTGCGTCATCGACTGCGCGTCCTCGAACCTGTGCGACGGCTTGGACTGTGGCCCCGACGGTTGCGGCGGCACCTGCGGTGGCTGTGAGGTGGCCGGGCAGGTCTGCGTGGGTGGCCAGTGCATGGATTTCGCGTGCGATCCGGTTTGCGGGGACCACCAATGCGGCCCTGACGGCTGCGGCGGCGAATGCGGCGAGTGCCCCGGTGACACGGTCTGCGCGCAGGAGGACTTCACCTGCGTGGTGGCGCCTTCCCCCTGCATTCCGAACTGCGCGGGCCATGACTGCGGCCCAAACGGCTGTGGCGGCTCTTGTGGGCTCTGCGTCGGCGGCACCTTCTGCGCGCCCGAAACCCTGACTTGCGAGCTGCCCTGCATCCCCTCCTGCGAGGGCAAGGAATGCGGAAATGACGGCTGTGACGGTACATGCGGCGGCTGCCTGAACGAGGGGGAGTTCTGTAGCCCCGACGGCCTGTGCCTGCCCTGCGACCCGATAGCGAACACCATGTGCCCCGAGGGGATGTACTGCACCTACGAGTCCGGCTCTGAGAAGCCCGCCTGCGTGGAGGCCGGGACCCAGATGATCGGTGAGCCTTGTGGCGGCATGGACGCGTGCGCTGAGGGACTCTGCACGGAGCTGAGCAGCTCCGAAGAGGGCCCCATGTGCTACCAGCTCTGCGCGACCAACACAGATTGCGGTGAGGGGATCCTATGCATGAGCCTCAATGGCGTAGCCTACAAGATCTGCGGCGGCTCCTCCACCACGGACGAGTTTTGTCACCTGGTGAACCAGGACTGCGCAGTGGACACGGACGGCTGCTACTTCAACGGCTCCGTGGCGGTCTGTATGACCGCTGGCGAGGGCCAGGAGGGCGAAGCCTGCGCCCAGGCCAACGACTGTGCGGAGGGATTCACCTGCAACAACGGAACCTGCCTGCGATTCTGCACCAAGGAGCCCGGCGTCGAGGACGGCTGCGACAAGGACGGCGAGTTCCCCGAATGCAAAAACTTCTGGAACCAGCAGGAGGCCGGCCTCTGCCATCCGGCCGGCTAGCTTGAAGTCGTGGACAACCGGTCCCGGTGGCATGTGATCCAGGAACACAGGCTTGAGTTCATGCGCAAGCCCTACATTCCGTCGGAGCTTCTTCAGCGGGTATGGAACCTCCTCGGCGCGGAGAACTGACCAGAGTTTATCGAACAGCGACAGAATCCGTCAGCTATGAGGTTTCTGTTGCGGCTCCTGGATTTCAGGGCCGTTTTCTCCTATTCTGGACACACCATGGAGACCCTCTGGAGGAGGCCATGCACCGGTTACTTTGTTTTGGATGGATTTTTCTGCTCCTCGCCGCGTGCGGTGGTGCGGAGACCGATGTACCCTTCGCTGACCCCGACGCAGAGGACGACACCAGGTACCGCTTCCTCGCAGATGGAGCGCGAATTCCCGCCGGACCCGACGGGGGGGGAGGCCCGCCTTGCTCAGGCCCCGGCGGCTGCCTCGGCGATCCTTGTGTTGACAAAGACGATTGCGGGTCCGGCTGGTGCGTTCTTCACCTGGGGGAGTCGGTCTGCACCGAAGAATGCGGAGACTGCCCAAGCGGCTGGACCTGCCGTACCGTGGGAGCGGGGACCACGGGCGTTTTGGACATCTGTCTTTCGGACCACCCCACCCTCTGCCTCCCATGCGTGGCCCCCTCCGACTGCCTCAGCGCCGGGGGCCTCCAGGACCATTGCGTGACCTTCGGAGCGGAGGGGAGTTTCTGCGGCGGGGACTGTGACGGGGGCTGCCCCCCGGGGACTTCCTGCGCGACGGTGTCCACCGTGGATGGCTTCGAGGTTGACCAATGTGTGCCCGACGCAGGGCTCTGCGAGTGCCCCCCCCTTGCGGTGGCTGAGGGGCTGTGGACCCTCTGCCAGGTCACCAACGGTTGGGGAGCCTGCCCCGGGAAACGGACCTGCACTGAGACGGGCCTCACCGCGTGCGAGGGGCCTGTGCCCTCCATGGAAGCCTGCGACGGGGATGACAACGACTGCGACGGTGCGGTGGACGAGGAGACCTGCGACGACCACGACGAGTGCACCGAGGACTCCTGCGAAGGGCTGGCCGGCTGCCTGCATTTGCCCCTCGACGGGGGGGAGTGCGGCGGGATCTGCATAGCGGGTGGGGTCTGCGTGGAGGGGGAGTGCGTCGGGCAGACTTTGATGAACTGCGACGACGGCAACCCCTGCACCGAGGACTTCTGCGACCCGGAGGTAGGCTGCGTGAGCGAGCCCGGGACGGGGGACTGCGACGACGGGGACCCCTGCACAGCAGCAGATCACTGCGAAGGCGGGGTCTGTGTCGGGATCCCCCAGGACCCCTGTGATCCCGATCCCTGTAATGGTGCGGGAGAGTGCGCAGCGGGCGTGACCGAGGACGAGGTGAAGCCATGCGGGAACTGCGGCACCAGCCTGCGGACCCGCGTCTGCACCGAGGCCTGTGCCTGGGGGACCTGGGGGGAGTGGAGCCCCTGCACGAACGAGGGCCCCTGCACGCCGTGGGACACGGGCGCGGAGGAGGCCGCCTGCGGGATGTGCGGCAAGAAGACCCGGACCCGATCCTGCAATGACCTCTGTCAGTGGGAAGCCTGGGGGGCCTGGAGCGCTTGCTCAGGTGAAGGGGCCTGCAACCCGGGGCAGACCGACTCGGACCAGGACGGCTGCGGGAACTGCGGCACCAAGACCAGGACGAAGACCTGTAACGATCTCTGCCAGTGGGGGGCCTGGAGCGCCTGGGGCGCCTGCTCGGGAGAGGGCGTATGCAGCCCCGGAGCCACCCAGGACGGCGGCTGCGACGTGTGCAAAGAGAAGAAGTGCAACAGCTCCTGCCAGTGGGGTGACTGCCAGTTCAAGCCCGGGGCCAACTGCGAGTGGCAGAACGGCACCAACTGGAAGTGCTGCGCACCGGGCAAGTGGCACTTCTGCCTCCCGCCGGTCTACGGCTGCGTCTGGTCTTCAGATTGTGTAACCTGCTCTGGGTGTGGTTGCTGACCGTAGTCCTTGCGATCGGCCCGGGGTTCGATGGATAATCCTTTCCGCAGAGTTCCATAACCACAGGAGGATTCCATGAGACGGATGATGTCGGCCTTGACGGTCCTGGTCTTCGCGCTGGCCCTCGGCGCGCCCATGGCCTTGGCGGATGACTACGGCAAGTGCGGTTTCAACTCGGATTGCCACCCGGGCGTGAAATGCAACAGTAGCCGATGCGCGGACAGTGCGGGCAGCAAGTGCAGCTTTGACTCCGACTGCGGCGGCAACGGCGCGAAGTGCAACAGCAGCAAATGCTCCAACGCGCCCGACGGCAAGTGCAGCTTCAACTCCGAGTGCCCCGGCGGGAGTTGTTCCTCAGGGAAATGCAAATTCTAGACCGCCCCCACAGCAGCAGGTCCTCCCGTCCTCCCGCTTCCCCGTCCTCCCGTCCTGCGAGCCCGAGACCCGTCTTTCGGGGCTGAAGCCCCTCTCACAAGCCGAATCGGGGCTGAAACCCCTCCCACAGGAAATCTCCATCACACGGCAACGGACCTGGGGACTCGGGCTCGGTGGTGAATCCGTTCCTCCGGTGAGTCAGCCCGGAATCGTCAGCAAACCACTTGACGCCAACGCGGACCCGCCCTATATTGCGGTTAGTGAACGATAACTAACGGCGGAGCCCGCCATGAAGTGGACCAAGCGGCAGGGCGAGATCATGGACCAGGCGGTTCGCCTGATCTCGGAGAAGGGAATCCAGGGCTTGACGGTGCGTTCCCTGGCAAAGCGGATCGGGATCTCCGAGCCAGCGATCTACCGGCACTTCGAAAGCAAGACCGACATCCTCCTGGGGATCCTCACGCGCTTCGAACAGTCCTCGCTCGACAGGGGGGCGATGCCTGGCCTGGGCGAATCCCCCGGTCTGGACCAGCTCGAGGAATTTCTCCTAGCGACTCTCTCCCGATTCCGGGATCGTCCTGAGATCGCCGCGGTCATCTTCGCTGAGGAGATTTTCCAGAACGAGCCGCGGCTCTCAAAGAAGGTCGCGGACATCATGAGGAAACACCAGGAGGCCCTCCAGTGGCTGCTGGCCCGGGCCCAGGCCAGCGGGAAGATCCGCTCCGACGTAAGTGCGAAAGACCTCGGACTGTTCATCCAGGGTGGGAAGCGGCTCCTGGTCAGCAGGTGGCGGATCTCCGGCCATGACTTTGACCTCGTAGCGGAAGGCCGGGGATTCCTCCGCGTGCTTCGGACCCTGTTGAGTGACAAGAAGTAGTTGATTTACAAACGTGAGGTGTTCCATGGAGCGTATTTTTCAGTTCGTGACCCGGCACCCGATCGTGGTCATCCTCATCGTCCTTGGTCTTACCGGAGCGGCCGGGTACCAGATGGTCACAGGCTCCAGGATGGAGACCGACCTGGACAAGTACATGCCCGCGGATCATCCGGCGTTTGTCTACTCGGACAAGGCTGAGGATTGGTTCAACATTCGCGACGGCATCGTCATAGCGATAGAGCACCCTGACGGCATCTACAACCCGGACACGCTCCAGAAGGTCAAGGATCTCTCTCGCGAGCTTCAGAAGGACCCGGACATTCATAAGGATGACGTGACTTCCCTCTACACGGCCGACAACATCGTCGGGTCGGACGTGGGCATGGACGTGCGGCGCTTCTACAAGCGCGTCCCGAAGACCCCGAAGAAACTGGAACGTCTCAGCGAACAGGTGCGCACCAATGACATGGTTCGAGGCCGCATGGTCTCAGAGGATGAGACCGTCGCCATGGTGATAGCGCGCATCGACAATGACGTGTTCTCCAACGAATTCTACGAGCGGATCCTCGCGCTGGCGGACAAGTACGAGGGACCCGAGAGGGTCTACGTCGCGGGGCGGCCTATCGTGGAGGGCACCCTTGCACATCTGGCGCCCAAGGACATGAAGAAGATGGTCCCGGCCGTGGTGCTGACCATCGTGTTTGTGCTCTTCCTGGTCCTTCGAGGGGTCCGCAGCACGGTCACGACCTTCCTCATCGTCGCGTTCTCCACCGTCGGTGCGTTCGGCCTGATGGCAACCATCGGGATCCCCATCTACTCGGTGAGCACCATGATGCCGGTGATGCTCATCGCTATCGGTGTCGCAGATGGGATTCATCTCTACAGCCACCTGGGCCTATTCAGGCGGGAGCATCCTGATATCCCGCTCCGGGAGGCCATCATGGACATGCTTCGGCAGATGTGGCGCCCGGTGGTCATGACCTCGGTGACCACAGCGGTGGGCTTTCTGTCCCTGCTGACCTCTGAAGTCTACCCGATCAAGTACTTCGGCATGTTCACAGCCTTCGGTGTCCTGCTGGCCATGGTCCTGTCCCTGACCCTGGTGCCGGCCGCCACTGTCCTCATGGGGGTGCGAATCAGGAAGAACAAGAAGAAGGACGGCGAGACCACCGAGGCCATGTCCAGACGCGTGACAGCCTGGCTCCTCGGCCACCGTCGCTTGGTCTTCCTGGTGACGGGTGTCCTGGTGGCGATCTCAGCGTTCGGGATGAGCCGCATCTGGATCAACTCAAGCTTCCTGGACAAATTCGAGCCTGACAGCGAGATCGTTCAAACCGACACGTTCGTCAACAAACACTTCGGTGGAACGACCACCCTGAACGTAATCCTGGAGGCCGAAGAGGAGGGCGCGTTCAAGTCCCCCGACCTCCTTGAGGAGGTCCTCCTGATGCAGGCCGAGGTCGAGAAGCAGCCCCAGGTCGGCAACTCCTTCTCCCTCTCAGATTACCTGTGCCGCATGAATCGGGTCATGAACGAAGATCGAGATGAGTTCGACGTAATCCCCGAATCCAGCGATCTGGTCGCCCAGTACCTGTTGCTCTACGAGATGTCCGGCGATCCCGAGAACCTCTGGAAGGTGGTGAACTACGACTTTGACCGCCTCAACGTCACCTTCCAGCTCAAGGGGGATGACTCCAAGACCATGAACGCGGCCATCGCTGAGGTCGAGTCCCATAGGGACCGCTTCGCAGAGATGGGCGTGAAGATCAATTACGCGGGGTCAGGCTACAAGGCGCTGGTGTTCACCGATCTGATCCTCGAGGGGCAGGTGAAGAGCCTCCTCCTCTCGGTCTTCATCGTCATCATCCTGCTGGCGCTCATGTTCCGCAGGTTCCAACTCGGACTCATCGGCTCCGTCCCCATCATCCTGACCGCGATAATCGGGTTCGGCGTCATGGGGCTCATGGACATCCCCCTGTCCACCACCACCGCGCTCCTGGCCAGCATCACCGTGGGGATCGGGATCGACTACGCGGTGCACTTCATAGACAGGTATCGCGTCAACCTCGCAGAGATGGGGCCGGGCCTCGAGACCATGGTGGCCACCATACGCCACGCGGGGCGGGCCATCCTGTTCAACGCGATAGTCGTGGTCTCGGGGTTTCTCGTGCTGCTGGTCTCCGCGTTTCCACCCAACAGGGCGCTGGGCGCGCTCATCGCGCTGGGTATGTTCGTCAGCTTCGTCGGGACCGTCACGGTGATGGTCCATCTACTCCATGGAGGAAAGAAATGAAAGCTATCAGCCGGATCGTCACGCTCCTGATCCTCTCTGTTCTTCTCGTCCCAGCGGAGGGCTTCGCCGCCCCTTCGGGCCTCGAACTCATGATGAAGGTCTTTGATCGGCCCACCGGGGGTGACCAGCAGTCAGACCTCACCATGACCCTCACCAACCGCGGGGGGAGCGAGCGCGTCCGGAAGATCCATCAGTTCCTGCGTGACTTCGGCGACGTCGACAAGAAGATCATGTTTTTCAAGTCTCCAGCTGACGTGAGGAACACCTCCTTCATGAACTGGAGCTACGACGACGGCCGGGACGATGACCAGTGGATCTATCTCCCCGCGCTCAAGAAGGTGAAGCGGATCTCCTCCGACTCGAAGAGCGACTACTTCATGGGGTCCGACTTCACCTACGACGACCTCGGGGACCGCCACCCAAGCAAGGACGAGCACAAGGTGCTCAGCGAGGAGACCCTGGACGGAGAGTCCTGCTACGTCATCGAAAGCACACCCAAAGACTCGGACTACATGTACTCGAAGACCGTCACCTGGGTGATCAAGAACAAGTGGATCGGTCTCAAGCGGGAGTTCTATGACGAGGACGGCGATCACCTGAAGACCTTGCGGGTGAAGTCCTTTCGCCAGATCAAGGGGTACTGGGTAATCCTCCAGTCAGAGATGCACAATACCCAGAAGGATCACCGCACCAACATGAAGCTCGATAACGTCCTCATCGACGAGGGCATCACCAAGGCGAAGTTCACCGAGCGCATGATGAAGCGCGGCCTGTAAAAAGAGCGAGGGGTTCTCATGAAACGAACACCGCTGCTGCTCCTCCTCCTTCTTCTCCTTGTGCCGCTGTCAGCGAGGGCCGAGACGTCGGTGGACGGATATGTACGCACCTATGTCGGCGTGCTCGCGAACAAGGACGTTGACTTCGCGATCATGCAAAACACGCTTGATCTGCGGTTTCGGCATACGGGCAGCCACGGAGCGTTCCTGGCGAACCCGTTCCTCTATCACTACGACGACAACAGCCTGGAGCTTGGCCTGCGTCAGGTCTACGCGGACCTGTACTTTGACTGGCTCGACCTGCGCGTCGGGCGGCAGCAGATCGTCTGGGGGAAGGCTGACGGGGTCTTCATCACGGACGTGGTTTCGCCCAAGGATCTGCGTGAATTTCTGCTGCCCGATTTCGAGGAGATCCGCGTCGGCGTGACCGCGGTCCGTGCGGATTTCTACGTGGGTGAGCATACGTTCGAGCTGATCTGGGTCCCGGTCTTCACGCCCACGGCCATGCCGGCCATGGGCTCAAAGTGGGCGCCCGCCATGCCCCTCCCCGACGGCGCTACCATCGACGACAGCAGGCGCGACGTACCCCTGACCATGGAAAACAGCGAGGCGTTTGCGCGCTACTCGATGATGAGCTCCTGGGGCGACCTCGAGGTGGTGGCGGCCTGGATGTGGGACGATGATCCAGCGCTCCACCGCAGCGTGGGCGTGAACCCTGACACGGGGCTGCCCTTGATCACCGTGACCCCGGAGCACCATCGGTTGCCCATGGGCGGCGCGAGTCTGTCCACGACGCTGGGTGCGTTCGTCCTGAAGACCGAGGCGGCCTACTACCACGGCAAGCAATATCAGATCATGGATCCCACGGCTAAGGACGGCCTGGTGGAGCGGAGCTATATCCACGCCATGGTCGGCGCGTCGGTGAAGGTCTGGGAGGTAAACACAGCCGTTCAGTACATCCAGCGTGCGGTCCTCGACCATGAAGAGACCATGCTTCAGGAAGAATTCGAGCATACGGTAACGGTGCTGCTCTCCATGGACTTCCTGCGGGAGACGCTCCACCTCTCGCTGTTTTCCTACATCGGCATCGAGCCCTGGAACGCGCTCTTTCGTTCGACGATCTCTTATGACTTCCCGGGTGGAATCCAGGCGCAAGTAGGCTCAAACCTGTTCTTCGGCGGTGAGGGCTACTTCGGGCAGTTCGACGCGAACGACATGGTCTACGCCAAGCTCAAGTACAGCTTTTGATTTTGCGATTGCCCTGGAATCCGTGCTCGCCGGACTTGCATACAACCGCAGTGATCTGATAATAATAGTTGGATTGAAAGTCATAGCCTCGGAGGTCTACATGCCCCGCAGTACTCCGATCCTCGCTACGCTG
>CAYOTU010000082.1:10774-11158 GCA_964406905.1 uncultured Myxococcales bacterium
ATCCTCACTTTCGCCGCGTGCTCCGCACCGACGGTAGGTCCCGCCCCATACCCTGCGGCGCTTCGTGGGGACTTGGTGGAGGACTACCACGGGACCAGGGTCCTGGCCCCATACCGCTGGCTCGAGGACGACGACGCGCCCGCTACCAGGGCCTTTGTCCAATCCCAGAACGAACGCACCCGCGCGTTCCTCGACGGGCTCCCCCAGCGCCCGGGGCTCCTCTCTCGTCTCACGGAGCTGTGGAATTACCCGAAGTATTCCTCGCCCGGTAAGCGGGGCGGACGCTACTTCTTCAGCAAGAACGACGGCCTCCAGAATCAGTGGGTCCTCTACATGCAGGAGGGCCTCGACGGTAAACCCCGCGAGATCCTGGACCCCAACACC
>CAYOTU010000083.1:0-7452 GCA_964406905.1 uncultured Myxococcales bacterium
CTCCTGCCGCCGCACCAGGTTTTTCGTCTCGAGGGGGTCCTTCGTCAGATCGTACAGCTCTTCCCTGGTTGACTCACCGCCGGAGTTCCACGCGGGGGTCCGCGCGTCGTCTTTACTATGGTGGAGAATATACTTCCAGCCCCACGCCCGGATCCCGCTGGCGAGGCGCATCTCCACGTAGGCCACGTCAGGACGATCAGCGGCGGTACCTTCGCCACGCAGCTCGTCCCAAAGAGAGAGGCCCGTGTGGGCAGGGTGCACGGGCAGCCCTGCTGCATCCAGAATCGTCGGTGCCACGTCCAGATGAGAGACCGTGTGCTCATGGACCACGCCGGGCGCCACACCCCAGCCCCACCAGATCAGGGGCACCCGCAGTTCCTCGTCGTAGAGGGTCAGGCCGTGGCTGTTGTGGCAGATTGTCTCAAAGAGTTCAGAACGGCAGGAGTGCTCGGTGCGCATCACCTCGCCGTGGTCAGCGGTGACCAGGAACAGGGTGCGATCACCCAGCCCCAGGGAATCCGCATGCTCCACCAGGCGCCGGACCGCTACGTCCGCGTAGTGGACCTCAGCGAGGTAGTCCCGCCGCGCGGGGAGACGCCCGTCGTAGCCGGCCAGGCGCGCCTTGGTCCAACGGACCTGCTCATCGGGCGCCTTGTAAGGCTGGTGGGGCGGGGAGATATTGACAAGCAGCATGAACTTGCGGTCTTGATTCGCGTCGAGCCACGCCACCACTTTGTCGATGATCCGCTCGGTGTCTTCTCCGGACTTACGGTTGTCCCAGATCCTGTCGAAGCCCGGATCCAGGCCCAGGAGGGTCGTCCCGAACTGGAAATGGTTCCGCCCGAATGTCACGGTCTCGTATCCGGCCCTGGAGAGGAGCAGGGGCAGGAGCGGTGGCTTGCGCGCGTAGTACGCGTCCACCTTGTCCTGGCGAAAATTCCACCACTTGGCGTGAAACTTTCCGACGGTGGGATGCTGGGACTGAAGAAAACCGACTATCGAGGGGCGGGTCTGGTTAGACACGGAGAGGTTCTGCGTGTACGCAGTCCCCGCGCCGGCCCTCTCGTCGATGAAGGGCGTCACCGATGGAAAGCCCGGGTTACCTGGGCCTACACAGTCGTACCGGAGCGCGTCTATGAAGACAATGACCACATTGGGACCCTGGCGCAGCCGCACGGCAGCTTCGGGGGCCTCCGACGCGGGCACGGTGACGTGGATATCCGCCAAGCCGATGCCGGCCTTGAAGCCCGTACCCTTCTGGCTGGACACTGTCACCGTCACTGCCTTCGCAGCCGCGGGGAGAGGCAACGCAGCCTCCTCCCAGGTCTGAGAGGACTCCCTCCCCGAGAAGCCCTGCTCCCAAGCCACCTTATCATCCACACGGACCACGATCTTCACCTCGTCCGCGCCGCACCCCTTGAAGGCTCGGTGAAAGCCCGCCGCAGCGAGGTGGAGAACTCGGTCTTCGCCCGCTGGCAGATCCCATCGTAGGACCGCGCCCGCGGGCAGGAGGAGCCCGGTGCGCATGTCATAGTTCTTCTGCTTGCGGGCCACGGTGATCAGTCGGCGCAGCAGGGGCTTCAAGGGGCCATCCCAAGTGGCGAAGGGGTATGGATAGGCGGCCTCCTTCAGGCCCTCGTCGTCGAGTCGCAGATCGCCGAAGCCTTTGGCAGCGGTCACCCGCGCCGGATCATCCAGCAGCCGGCTCAGGGTGACCCGGAATCCGGCAAAGGGCGAAGCAGGAGGCGGAAGTTCCTCGGTCGCAGGCTCCCGGCTGGGATCGAGTCGGGCCGGCGTGGCGCCCTCCACGGGAACCGGACGCCACCCGGACGCGGCAGTCGGGGCAGGAGGGACATCCACAGGCGCAACGCTGGAGCAGGAGAACAGGAACAGAAAAAGCGCGCCCGAAGCAAGAGTGCGAAACACGCGTCTCATCAACTCGCCCTCCAAATCAGGGGGTTGGAAAAAAAGCTCTCCCAGTATCTTCCATTTGGACGCGCCGTCCATTGAAATCGAATAGCTGAGCGTGGTAGAAAGCGGTGAACTCCAAGGAGGTGTCCTATGAAACAACTCGGAATTTTGATGGTCCTCTGTCTCTTTGCTATCACGCTGGCCGGTCCCGCAGACGCTGGCCCGCGCCACGGCGAGAAGGCCATGGTCCCCGCCACCCCTGGTCCCAAGGAGGAATCACGGCGCCTGCTCCAGAAATCCATGATGCGCCTGGGGGAAATCCGGCAGCTCCTCCAGCGACGCGGCAAACTCGGAAAGACGGCTCGGGACGACCTTGCCCGGGAACTCAAGGACATCGCACTGGACTTGAAGACGGTCCAGATCAACCTGCGCGAGCTGACCATTGAGGGAATCTGCGCCCCTGTGGTCGGGGCATCGATCCCCGGCGTGTCAATGGTCGTAGTTATTCCGCCGGATCCAACGCTGCCGCTGGAACAACCGTCGGAACAACCGATGGAACCCATGGGCCCCGAGACTGTGACGCGGGCTACCTTCAAGGCCCTCCTCGGAGAGATCGACGGCCAGGCCTTCTCCGACGACAAGCTCATGATCGTACGTAGCGCGACAAGGAATGCGTTCTTCAGCGTGGCCCAGGTCAAGAGCCTCCTGGACGCGTTCGTCCACTCCTCGGACAAGCTGGACCTCCTGCGCGTCGTGGCGGACCGCATCGTGGACCGGGAAAACATCTTCACGATTTACAGCTCCCTCGTGCACTCCTCCGACAAGGACGAGGCCCGGGAGATCCTCGAAGGCCGCTGATATGTCAGACATCCTCCTACGTCGCGTCCACACATTGGTGACCATGGATCCTGATCTTGGGATCCTTCAAGACGTGGACGTCCGCATCCGGGATCGACGCATCGCCACCGTAGGCCTCGACCTCTCGCCGGCCCCCCACGAACGGGTCATCGACGCTGACAATCTCGTGGCCTACCCCGGCTTCGTTAACACGCACCACCACCTGTACCAGACCCTCCAACGCTGCGTGCCGCTGGTCCAGGATGCGAAGCTCTTCGACTGGCTGGTGGGGCTCTACGAGATCTGGCGCCACCTCACGCCAGAGGGCGCGTACCGGGGCGCGCAGGTGGGAATCGCTGAGCTGCTCCTCTCTGGATGCACCACCGTGGCCGACCACCACTACCTCTTCCCCGAGGACCAGCCGGCGGACCTGCTGGATCACACAATCAAGGCGGCCAGTGAATTGGGGGTGCGCTTCCACCCCACGAGGGGTTCCATGAGCCGCGGCCGCTCCAACGGCGGCCTTCCCCCGGACTCGGTGATCCAGACGGGGGACGCTATCCTCGAGGATAGCCTGCGAGTCATCGAGGCATGGCACGATCCAGCGCCCCTGTCCATGTGCCGTATAGCGCTGGCACCGTGCTCGCCGTTCTCGGTCACCGGGGATCAGATGCGGAAGACCGCTGACCTTGCCCGGGCCCACGGAGTACGCCTCCACACCCACCTCGCCGAGACCAGTGACGAGGACGACTACTGCATCCAGCACGTCGGCATGAGGCCCCTGGCCTACATGGAATCCCTGGGCTGGCTGGGCGACGACGTATGGTTCGCCCACGGGGTCCACTTCAACGACGCTGAGTTGGACCTGCTGGCAGAGACCGGGACCGGGATCGCACACTGCCCCTCGTCCAACCTCCGCCTGGGCTCGGGCATCGCCCGGGTGCCGGAGATGCTGGAGCGCGGCGTCCCAGTCGGCCTCGCTGTCGACGGCAGCGCGTCCAATGACTGCTCGAACATGCTCCTGGAGATCCGGATGGCCACCCTGGTACACCGCATCGGCACCGGCGTAGACCGCATGCCTGTCATGGACGCACTGCATCTGGCGACCACAGGGGGAGCGCGGATCCTGGGACGGGACGACATCGGCCGAATCGTGCCGGGCATGGCCGCGGATCTGGCCCTCTTCGACCTCACGGACATCGGCCTCACCGGTGCGCTCCACGACCCCGCGGCTGCGCCGATCCTCTCCTTCGGTACAGGGCGTACAGCGTACACCATCGTGAACGGCGAGGTCGTCGTGGATCAGGGCCGCCTCGTAACCGCGGACCTCAAGGAGATCAGCCGGGAGGCGAACCGTCTCGCAGGCGAGATGATCGTGGCCGCGTCAGCGCGCACCGGACAAAACTACCTCTCAAAGCCCTGACATCTCCAGGACCAATGCGATTCTGTGCGAGGCCCTTTAGGGCCAATTCGGTTCTGTGGGGAATCTCGTCCTTGATGATCTGCGCGAAGCCGACCATCACCTCGGTGGCCTCTCCCTGGTCGGAGAAGTCGCTGACTCGTCATAGAAACGGGCGAAGAATGGCCCTAACGCGACCAAGGCCCGGATTTAGAACTGACCCACTACCCTGCGTCGGGCTACATCACGATAATCGATCCGGAGCCCTGCGACGGGGCTCAGTCTACGCCCGGAAACGCCTCCACGTACTTGATCTTGATGTCGGGGAACGCTGTGACGAACTGGATCTTCAGGTCCGGGAAGGCCTCGACCATTTTCCACTTGCCGCAGGAGTCGGGGAAGGCCTCGACCATCTTGACCTTGAGATCCGGAAACGCTTCCACTATCTGGACCTTGAGGTCCGGGAATGCCTCCACGACCTTGATCTTCCCATAGAGCTTGAAGCCTTTGAAGGTACACGAACTCTTGTCGACCTTGTCGCCCGCCTGCGCAGGCCCCGCCAGGGCCACCGCTACCAGGACAACCACCACTCCGATCAGTCTGCGCATGGTTCCTCCTATTTGAGAGACCGGAAACCTATCCGTCGGTATTGAACTGTGCCTGGATTTCCTTCACCACGGGTGTGCTCTCCTTGTCCTCGGAGAAGAGCCAGAGGCAAACCTGGAGAAACTTGCCGTCCATATTTGGGAGAGCAGAGAGGTCCAGGGGGAAGATCTCGGGGGGGAAGGGCCCAAACTTCTGCCCAGTGTGGGGGTCGATCTTCATGGCGTTGCCGTAGAGGTCCACCGCGATCCTCGATGGATTGCCGCAGGCGTGGTAGCGACCCAACTCCTTTCCAGTGAGCGTATCATGGCAGACCTCTGTGGTACGTATTATAGAATCCCTTGCCAAAGCAATCAACGTGCAGGGATATTTGGAGAGAACGAGGGAAAACCCTACAATCCCCGAGAGGGAGGTGCGCCTTGAGCACGGCGGTGGATCCGATCATAGTTGTCGAAAACTTGCGAAAGCGGTTCGGCGACAACGAGGTCCTACGGGGTTTGGATCTACACATCCCGAAGGGCAAAGTCATCGCGATCATCGGCGCGTCGGGCTCGGGGAAGTCGGTCCTGGTGAAACACATCATCGGACTGCTCCAGCCCACCTCTGGACGGATCCTCTTTCAGGGACAAGACATGACGGCCATGTCGAGACGCGAGCGAGACAGGATCCGGCATAACTTCGGGATGCTCTTCCAGCAATCAGCGCTCTTCGACTCCATGACCGTAGAGGAAAACATCGCGTTCCCCCTGGTGGAACACAGCCGCAAAAATCGCAAGGAAATCCGGGCCATCGTCGCTGAAAAACTGGGCATCCTGGGCTTGGCTGGGATCGAACGCATGAACCCCTCGGACCTGAGCGGCGGCATGCGCAAGCGCGTCGGCCTGGCACGGGCGATTGTCCTCAACCCCGCTATAATCATCTACGACGAGCCCACCACGGGCCTTGATCCCATCACAACGATCCAGGTGGACCGGATGATCAAGGAGACCCAGCAAAAACTCCACGTCACGTCGGTGGTAATCAGCCACGACATGGCGTCCACCTTCCGCATCGCGGACCAGGTCGCCATGATCTACGAGGGCCGCATCGTAGAATGCTGCCCCCCCGACGAGTTTCGGCAGAGCCCCAGACGCGAGGTCCAGGATTTCCTCATGGCCTCGTCCCTGGGCGGTGAGAGCCTGGGACTGATGGATCTCGGAGGTGGAACAGGATGAAGCGCCTCTTCGCCCCCCTCTCCGTCGGCATCATTATGGCCCTGGCCGTGGCCGGGCTCATCTACACGATCGGCGAGATCAAGGGGACCACATACGGCGCGGAGAATTCCTACACCGTCTGGGCACGCTTCACCGACGCGGCGGGCCTGGCCAAGGACTCCGCTGTGACCATGGCCGGAATCCAGGTCGGAATCATCGAGGCCATCGAGTTGGAGCAGGACGAGGACGGCCAGGTCACCGCGAAGGTGACCCTGCGAATCAAGGACGACGTGGTCCTGCGTCGGGGTCTTCCCGGGGAGCAGGGCCCCCACGAGGGCGGTGCGGTGGTCTTCCGGGAAAACTCGTCGATCCTTGGCGACTACTTCCTCTCTCTCCTGCCGGGGGTCCGGGGCGAGGCCATCGCTACCGGGGGCGAGATCCCGAACGTCGTCGGCAAGACGGGTCTCGACGCAGTGATGGAGCAGCTCTCCAAGGTCGAGGACCTCTACCCGCAATTGGAGAAGATCGTCACCAACTTCGCTGATGTCAGCGAGGGACTCTCCACGGCCATGGGCGGCAAAGAGGGGGGTGAACGACTTCAAGTGATCGTTGAGAATGCTGGGCGTATCAGTGAGGATATAAAACATATCTCTGACGACATCAAAAAGGTCTCCGGGGAGGTAAAACGCTTCGTGGATGACGGCACCGTGAACGCCATCGCCCTGGACCTGGCCTCCATGTCCAGGGACGCGGCCTCGGTAACCCAACGCATCGATGAATTGATCAGCACGGCAGATATCGAGCAGCTCGTGGCCAACTTCGCAGACACCTCGGAGGCAATGTCCAAGCTCGGCACTGACCTCGAGGAATTGGTCGAGCAAGGAATCAAGCCCCAGGTCTCCAAGCTGTCCCGGGCCTTCGGCAACCTTGACCGATTCGCATCCAACATCGCAAAGCTCTCCGACTCCGGTGGCAAGACCCTGGGCCAAACCCTGGACAACTTCAAAACCATCTCCGAGGAGGCCCTCGCGGTCATCGGCCGGTCCAAGGGGGACGTGGAGACCTCTCTGGGCACCTTGAAGGGTACCCTGGCCGCGGCCCAGGTCTCCATCAGCAAGCTGGACGAGGTCCTGGACGACGTCCGCGCTGTGACCCACGACGTACGCCAGGGCAAGGGCACCGTCGGGCGCCTGCTGACCGACGACAAGCTCATCGAGCAGGTGGAGCAGGTGGTGGACGACACCGCCCACTTTATCAAACAGTACACCCTGATGCAAACCCACGTTCAGATGTCGTCAGCCTGGTACTGGAACCAGCAGGCAGCGCGCACCGCGTTCGAGCTGCGCTTCCAGCCCAAGGACGACAAGTACTACCTCTTCCAGCTCGTGGACGACCCCCGGGGCAACACGAAGCAGACCACGACGATCACGCAGACCAACGATCCGAACCTCCCGGCAGTGCTCAAGGAGAACGAGACGAGGACTTCCTCCTCCCTGAAGTTCACCTTCC
>CAYOTU010000083.1:7462-11143 GCA_964406905.1 uncultured Myxococcales bacterium
TCACCTTCCAGTTCGCGAAGCGCTGGTACTTCCTCACGGGGCGCTTCGGGATCATGGAGAACACCGGCGGCGTCGGCATCGACTTCACGTTCTTCAGGGACCGCCTGGACTTCCAGTTCGATCTCTTCGACTTTACAATGGACCATAATCCGCGGCTCCGCTCCCAGATCCAGTTCGAGGTGATCCGCCACGTCTTCCTCTACGGGGGCGCAGACGACTTGGTGAATCCGAAGATGCGGGACTACTACTTCGGCGCAGGCCTTCGCTTCACCGACGATGATCTCCGCGCTCTACTTATGGCCGCGCCAAGCGTGAAGTTGTAGGCTCCGATCCCACCCGGGACCAAGCCCGAAGGGCGCAGGAGGCGACCGTGGATTCCTTATGGATACAACCGCGACAACACCCAGCTCGACACCTGGCTCTCCCACGCGCTTGCGGCCACAAGGGTGAGCACGGCCAGGCCGGCCACTGCTGCGCTCGCATCCAAAACCCGGCGCAGCTCCGGAGAACCCACTGCGTGGCGCTGGATCCCCCGGGACAGGAAGACTCCGGTCATGGCCACCAGGACGTAGGCCATGGACTCCAGAAGGAGATGGGGCAAGATCCCCGGAAGAAGGCGTCCCAACTCCGCCAGGGCCGCGACCGGCTCCCCCGGGGCGGCGCGGCGGGCCAGAACCGGGAACGCGGCGCCCCATAGAGATGCGTTCCAGCCCAGGACCAGGAGGATCCCCCCCTCCCGGTAGACCAACGCGGCCAGGAAACCTCCAATCATCACCAGACTGTTGTGCCCCAGGAGGGGGAGGAAGCCCGGCAGGGACAGGGCCCCCGCTGTGTGGCCCTGAAACATCGCTAGTTGGGGCCCGAAGACTACATCCAGGGAAGTCACCGGCACGACCAGGGACACCAGCGCATACGCGGCCAGGAGGCCAGCGAACATCGACAGAATCGCAAAGGCCAGGCGCTCGTTGGCCCGGTAGGAGCCTTTCCCCCTACTCCAGATGTCATCCCGGTTCCGCTCAAAGAGGCGCTGGAGGGTATTCGCGGCCGCAAAACCCGCCAGGAAGATCGACACCAGCCCTGCGTAGGGCGGAAAAAGCACCCACGCAGCCCCGATGCCGGCCAGGCCCAAGACAAAGGCTTCAGCCAGGATCATTCGGTTGGACAAATCCCTCTGCTTGTAAAGAGAAAGAAAGAAGGACATGGGATATCGGTCAGTCCTGGGAGATCAGGCGAATGGCCAGATGCTCCCCAGGCGGGATCTCGAAAGGCGCGTCGAGGGTCTTGGTCCAGTCGCCCTCGCCGTGGGGCGTCGCTGTGACGGTCACGCCCCCCAGGACCACCGTATGCAGGAAGCCTGGGTTCGCCAGGACCACGAACCACTCCCGGTCCAAGGAAAGCTGGACATCGAGGGGTTGGGCCGCGTCCAGAACCGTCGCCACGCCCATCGCTGCCGGGGCATCTCCGGCCTGAAACGCGGCGTAGCCCTCCGCATCGGTGACAAAACGCAGCAGTCGAGCTGGGCCGCTGGCCCGGGAGAAGGTGGTGTCGTAGGTCAAGGTCGCGGCGAGAGTCCGGGTCGCGTCCAGGTGGGTCTCCACCCGCAGATCCACATCCAGCATCAGACCGCCCACAAGATCAGTCTCCACGGCCGCAGGCCCGGGCGCCTTCGTGCCGGGGACCGCCACGGAAACGGAGACGAGATCGTCCTCCACGGGCCCCTCAACCAAGAGACCGAGAGAATCGGGCTCGGGCCAGTCTCCGAAGGAGGTCTGGACCATCAGGCCATAGTCGTGGCCCCGCCCAATGTTGGCCCGCGCCACGCCCTCCACGTCGGTGAAGGCCTCGTACACGTAGTGCCATTTGCCGTCGTCCTTGTCCCCGAAGATAATCGCCCGTGCGCCGTCCACGGGCGCACCGGCCTCGTCGGTGACCGTCAACTCCACGTCGAACGCCTCGCCCCATGTCTGGGAGTCGGTGGTGACGTATGAGTCACCCCGCGTCCAGGTGCATGCGTACACGTTGTCACCGTAGTACTTCTTGTGGCCGATGGAGGAACCTATGGGCTCCCAGCCGAACCACTCAACACCATCCCAGAACTCGTTCCAGGTGTGATCATTGGTGTGCGCGCCCATGTTACGGGTGGGGATCAGGGGGATGACGAAGGTAGCGACCTCGAGGAGAAGCGGGGGAAGCGCGGGAGGGAGATCCGGGACGACATCGTCCGGGGGCGATGCCTCCGGCGCGGCGTCCTCAGTCGTCGACACGTCCGGCCCCAACTCCGGCTCCAAAAACGTGTCGTCCGGCTCACCACCGCCGCTGTCGCCGCAAGCGCCGATCGCAAACATGAAACAAACAAGGGATATTGAGACATATTCCCTAAAGTAACTCATTAAGCCACCAACCCTGTGCAATCCCGTACAACTGTATCCAACCCGGACAGCCCGGTCAAAGCCCAAAATCACGGATCCCAGCCGGGACCAAGCCCGAAGGGCGCAGGAGGCGACCGTGGCTCTTGCCCCCCACCCCACTGCGGCGCTATCCTCCACACGCCACGAACTTGGAGGTTCCCATGCCGCGCATCGCCCCACATCCGGACCACCTCTTCGATCCCGCTACCCGCCACCTCATGGTCTGGCCCCACCAGGACGACGAGGTGATGTACACGGGCATCATCGGCCGCCTCGGTCCCGAGGTGGACTTTGTCTGGGTCACGAACGGCGACGGCCTCGCGCCGGAGGAGGGCGCTGATCCTGTGGAGTACGCTAAGCTCCGCATGGCCGAGACCGACGAGGTCCTCGGGGTCCTCGGGCGCCCACTAAGTCGGCGCACAAACCTGGCGTTCTCAGAGATCGAGATCTACGACCACTTCGTGGACCTGACCCGGACTCCGGCCCGGCGAAACGAGATCATGGACTTTTTCCAGGGCATCGCGGACGCGGTCTACCAGCAAGTCGCTGCAAGCGCGCCCCAGGTCGTATGGGTCCCCGCGTTCCAGAACGGCCACCCCGAGCACGATCTCGTCCACATCGTCACAGCGCTCGCGCTGCGTCGCCTGCGGGCTGCAGGCCACGAAGTCGTGCTCTACCAGGTCCCGGAGTACGAGTACCTGATCTTCATCCCGCACCGCTTCCACCCCCTGTACAAGGGCCAAATCCACGCGCTGCACCTCACCCCCGACGAGGTAGCGCTCAAGCACCGCTGCCTGGAGTGCTACCCCAGCCAGATCAAGCTCTTCCAGTTCTTCGAGAGGGTCATCGGCAGCCTCGGAAAGGCCGCATGGCTCCTGGGCCGCAGCTTCACCCTGGAGGACTTCATGGCCCTGGAGCAGTTCAGCCGCGTGCCTCCGGATCTCGACTACACCCGCTCCACCCACAAACTCGAGCTGGCCAACTACATCAACGAGAAGCACGACGGCGTGAAGGTGCGGTTCGACCGGCACATCGCGGAGATAACGCGGGACCTGATGCGGAGGCTCTGAAACCTACAGATCCAGGCAGTACTCGTAATTATTACGGATGGCTTCATCCCGTGGAAAGACCGCCAGCCCCTCCTTCGCTGCCTTCAAGCAGGCGCCCCGGTCCTCGGCCCTGGCGGCCTGCGCTGTCCAGGTCACGTAGACGCCGCGCAGCAGATCCCGATCACCGCGGGGGAGACCCTGGGCCGCGGTGTTTTCAATAAGGC
>CAYOTU010000084.1:0-11066 GCA_964406905.1 uncultured Myxococcales bacterium
TTCGCTTCAAATTGAAGAGGGCCGCTCTTCAAATTGAACCAGGCCGCGACATCTGTTAACATCGATTTGCTATGCGTTTCGAGGTCACCATACCGGCGCGTTCCCGGCGGGTGAAGGCCCTCTGGATCGATGTCGAGGCAGAGAACTGGATGGTAGCGCTCCGCGAGGGCCTTGCGGAGCTCAACCTGCCGCCCATGGTCATGAGTCGGGTCCTCTGCGACATCCAACCAGACGGCGCGGTGGTCCTCCAGGACACTGAGCTGGATCGCCGCATCGAGGTGAGGCCCCTGAACGCTACCCGCCCCGGCGGGGTCATGCCGACCCGCCCCCGAGAAGACAAGCCCGGGACCCCGACCCTGACCTATCTCGACGCACAGGTCGTCTCAGAGCTGCGTCAGCGGGCCGCTGCCGCCGGGGGGAAGCCGACTCCACCGAACTCGAAGCGGTTCTCTCAGCCCCTGCCTTTTTTCCAGATCCCCCCGGAGGTCTCCGAGGAACTGAGGCGGGTCTACAAAGCCCCCAAGACGACGCCCCCGCCCCCGCCCCCGCCCCCGCAGAAGGAGGACGGGAAGGTCCGGCCCCCCGTCAGCACCCGGGAGCGTCCCCGCTTCCAGGTGAAGCGGCCCGTGCGTTACCTGCCCTACGTGGAGGTCAAGCTCCCGCCCCGGGGCCGTATTTCGTTCATGAACCTCGACCTCTCGGACCTGCACAAGCAGCTCGGTCCGAAGCAGAAGGACGCGGCGAAGGCTCCCCGCGGCGCTAAAGGGGCTTCCGGTACCGGGGCGAATCCCGACTACCGGATCGGCTGGGTGCGGGAGTCAGTCGCCGCGCTGGGGCGCCACGCCAAGGATCTCGAGGCCTTCATCGAGGGCCTCCTCCAACTCACCATCGCTGCAATTCCGTCCCGCATGGCCTGGCTTCTCCTCTCCACCCCAGACGGACGGGAGTTGGCGGTCTCCGGTGCAGCGGGGGAGGGGGCCCGTCACTTCCTGGGCCGCCGGATCACCGGCGACCGTGACCTCGCCTCGGTTTGCGTCCAGGGGGGGATCTCGATCCGTATCTCCGATCTCCAGAAGAGCAGGCATCCGGTCTCCCTCATGCCGAACCAGGACACGCCCCTGGAGCGTTCAGTCCTATGCTCTCCCTTGATCCATGATCACTACGTCATCGGCGCGATTCAGCTCCTTGGCAGCATCCGGGACGCGTCATTTTACCGGGAGGACCTGGATCTCCTGGAGGGCCTCTGTAGGAGCGCAGCCCTTCTGTTGCGCCGTTTCGAACTCTCAGTTGATCACGGCCTGGCGTAAGGCCAAAGGAGGAAGAGATATGACGAAGAAGAAGGGCGTCGGTTGCGCCCGGCCCACGGGTGGACCTGTGGGCGAAGAGCTGGCGAAAAAGGACGAAGCAACGAACGAGGACACGAAGGAGGAGATGATCATGATCCAAGTCGGAAAGAAGGCTCCGGATTTTGAGGCCCCCGCGTATCACAAGGGCGAGTTTACCAGCGTGAAGCTCTCAGACTACCTGGGGAAGTGGGTAGTGCTCTGTTTCTACCCCGGCGACTTCACCTTTGTCTGAGCGACCGAAGTGTCGGCGGTCGCCGACAGGAATGATGAGTTCGTGAAGCTGGGCGTCCAGGTGCTCTCCATGAGCGTGGACAGCGTCTTCGTGCACAAGATGTGGAACGACAATGAGCTGTCGAAGATGGTGGACGGGGGCATCCCCTATCCCATGCTCTCCGACGGCGGCGGCAAGGTCGGGGCTGTCTACAGAGTCTACGACCCGGACGCGGGGGTCGAGAACCGGGGACGGTTCCTCATCGATCCCGACGGGGTCGTCCAGGGCTACGAGGTCCTGACTCCTCCTGTGGGCCGCAACGTGGACGAGACCTTCCGCCAGATCCAGGCCTTCCAGCTTGTCCGCAAGAGCAAGGGCACCGAGGCCACCCCCTCGGGTTGGACTCCGGGAAAGCCTGTCCTCAACCCCAGCCCGGCCCTCGTGGGCAAGGTATGGGAGGTCTGGAACCCGAAGAAGGGCTGATCGAGCCCCTCAAGCGAGTCAAAGCAACGTCTCCAACACGCAACCTGGTGCGACGCGGGCGACCTCGACCAGGTCGCCGGGGACCAGTGTGAAGCCGTCGGGTAGGGCCAGATCCATGGCCTCCGCGTTGCAGAAGATGCGCAGGACGATGCGGGTTCCATTCCCGGGTGCGTGAACCATCGGTGCGGCGTTGGTTTCTGGAGCGCGGAGCGCAAAACCGTAGGTCTTGGTTGCCTCCGCGGTCGCCAGCGTCGCCAGGGCCGGACGGCCGTCCAGGAGCGCGGCGGGCGCGCATTGCGCGCCTTCGAAGAACTCGGGGAGGGGCGAGGCGGGACCGCAGACCCTGTCCGGATCGTCCCAGGCAGCGTTCCCCGAGGGCCGCATCAGGAGTTGTAGATGGTCGAGGTCGTTGTCGTCCGCTCGAAGCGCGGGCAGGGGCAGCCAGATCAGCTCAGCGCGCAGGGCCACATCCGGGTCAGGGAAGACCCGGAAGCGGATCGTGTCCGTGATGCAGCTCGTTCGACCCGCTTGGTCCTCCACGGCCAGGCCAATTCGGTACTCTCCCACCGCACCGGCCCGAAGGCGGTGCTTGCCCAGGCCTGCGGGATCCGGGAGGGCCATCGGGAGGGCCTCAAGGATGCCGAAGCCGCCTCCCAATGGATCGGCTTCTACGGACCAGTAACCCATCACGATCGAGCCTTCCGGGCTGGGAGAAAAGCTCCCCCAGCCGGAGACTTCACAGATGGGGACCTCTGCGAGGGCCTGGCCTACGACAAGGTCCTGGGGCGACTCGGCCTTGGCCACAGCGCCGGGACAGTCGTCCGCGGGGAAGAAGAGGGCAGAGATCTCCACGGGTGGGGCGCCGGCGCAGTCGGGCGTGGGGGTGATCGTCCCCCGAAATGCTGACCATCCGAGCCGCGCCAGGAGGGCATCGTCGCCGTTGTCGCTTGTGGGATCCGGCATCCACACGGTCTTGCCCGGGGTGAGGGTTCGGGCGTGGTCCTTGGACAGGAAGGTCACGGCAGCGGGGGTACGGTCGCCGCATTCGTCGGGGATCCCCGGGCAGAGGAGGGGGAGGAGGGATGCCAGATCCGGCAGCGCTAGTGGGGGGGGGAACGCTCCCGGGATCCAGAGGCCGTCCAGGAGTCGCACCGGCCCGCCCGGGCCGATCAGGAGGAGTCCTGCACCTCCCGCATCGCTGGTCTCGATGCGGAGCGCTACGGGGTCCCCCTCCCGCAGGGGGAGAGGCCAGTTCCCGGGCAGGGTATAGTCCAGGCGCAAGACAGCGGAGTTTGCATCCTCGTAGACAACCAGGATCTGACGGCGGAGGTCGTCGGGGTTTTTCTGGCCCTGGATTCTGGCGTGGCGGATTACCTCGCCGCCAGAGATGATCCCATCCTCCCCGGGTGGGGGTGGTGCGTCGCCGCCCAGGAGGAACCGCGCCCGTTGGCGGGGGTCGTTGGGGCAGCCGTCCGAGGCCAGGCATCGGTCCCCGTCGCCGCAGGTCACCCAGCCGTCCTCTTCGAGGAAGGCCGGGGATACGAGCTTTGTGCAGTCCTCGTCCTCGTTGCATTGGAAGGCCACGGTCACAGCGTAGGTGGCCTCGTCCAGGTCGAAGCAGAGGTCGTCTCGGTCCTCCGCGGTGACGCGCACGGTGAAGGTTCCCTCCGCTGGCCCCTCGGGGACGCCGGAGAGAGCGCCGGATAGAGGGTCGAGGGTGAGGCCCGGGGGGAGCGCGCCCGCTATCACCAGCCACAGGTTTGCATTCCCTGTCTCTTCGACCAGGATTCGGTGAATCGGGACCCCGGCCACCAGATCGCTCAGGTCCAGGTCCGCGGCGAGGCAAAGGGGAACCGTGTCTTCACAACGGGGGACGTCCGGGGCAGCGTCTTTCAGGGTGTCTGGTGCGGAATCCGCGGGGCCGATGAAGCGCTGGGTGTGGAACTCACCGCAGGCTGCGGCGAGGACCAGGAGGAGCGCGGCTACACCGATTCCTGAGTAGCGGAGGCTCAGGCCTGCTCCCTTCGGCGGAGGCCCCACAGCACCCACAGCAGTCTCCACAGCACGACAAGGGCGAGGAGCAGGAAGAGGGCTGGGGGGGACGTTGAATCGGGATCCGCTGTGCAGCCCTTTGAGCCGCCGCTGGAGCCGGGCTCCGGGATCCCTGTGGCGTCACCCACGGCCGCGGCGTCTTCGCTTGTGTCCGGCTCGATTGCTGCGTCGGTCTCAGGCTCTGAGATGAGATCGGGCTCGGGTTCGGGGCCGACCTCGAGGGGCGGACCGATGGTCTCAAAGGTCAGCTCCAGGTGACGCCGAGTGTCGTGCGCATCCTGGTTCAGGATTACTACGTACCAGGGCTCCTCCGTTGGTGCGCCCGCTGCCATGTCGATCGCCGCTAGGTCGTCGCCGAACGAGAAGGCATCGAAAGGCTCACCCGCGGCCCATGCAGCGTGGTTCGCCTCGTCCATGACCAGCAGGTCGATGGATCCTGCGCCGACATCGTCGCAGAAGGTCAGACCGCCGTAGGGGCTGAAGCCGCAGCGCAAGGTCCGCACCGGTCGGCTCCGGACGCGGAACCAGCGGTCATCGGCCGTGGGGGGGAGATCCTGGATGGCTACTGGGCCCACGGCCACCGGAGCATCGTCGAATTGGAGCGTGGCGGGTACTTCGACCCCCGCAAAGGCCTGGGCCGCACCGATGATTTTCGCAACCCCGTCTGGAGGCTCCTCGCCGAAGCGGCTGTAGGCCCGGACGTAGTAGCTGTTGTCCTCGCCCACCTCCGTGACCCAGGTCCCGGTTTCGTCCGTGAGTCCCCAGAGGCCGGCGCCCAGTTGGGTCGGGTCGTAGTAGCTCTCGCTGAAGAGGAGCAACTGCACCCCCTCCATGGGCGCGCCCGTGGCGTCCTCGACCTTGACGGTAATGGTGATCGTGTCCGTGTAGTGAGCGGAGACGCTGTGGACCCGCCCGTCCCCCCGGAACGAGGAGACCATGGAGACGTCCTTGCCGCCCCCCGTCTGGTCGTCCGCACTGATCGCTGGCGAGTCCACGTGGGTGGAGCTGTCGGACCAGGACACCTGGAGCGTGTGCCAGCCGTCATCCATGAGGAACTCGTTCCAGACGTGGTCTTCGTTGGAGTTGGAGACGTTCGTAACGGGCAGGAGGAGGGTGCGGGATGCTGAGGTGATCATGTCCTGCAGCTCGCCGCAGTTGCCGAAGTGGTTGAACACGATGCGCACCGCCTGGGTCGCCCGCTCCGGTTGCAGGCCGTGCTTGTCCACCCACTCCGAGATGTTGTCGATCATGTTCTGCGAGACCCACCAGCCGACTCGATCAAGGATGAACGTATCCGGAGCCAGGGGCCGATCCCCCGAGAGGCTCGGGTGGACGACCCCATCCCAGACATAGGCCGCGCCGTCGATGATCGACGCCAGGGGAGGCTGACCTCCCAGGACTGGTGCGTCGCAGGTCTCCTCCGGCGCGGCCAGGGCGAAACCGCCGGGCAGGAGGAGGCCTGTCGCCGCGTCCGCTGCCTCTGGCGCGGCGAGGTGCAGCTCGATCATGCGCCAGCCGTCCTTGAGCCACACGTCGAGGACCTCGCTGTGGTCCGTCAGGGCCTGGTACAGGGCCAGGGGCTGATCCGAGGGGATGATGATTTTTCGATACTCCGAGAGGTCGATTTCTCCGATCTGATCGGAGGTGATCTCGTCCCAGACCACGAAGTGCGCGTCGAGGATGTCGCCGGTGACTCCGCCCTGGCCGAAGGGTGCGCGGTCCTGGATCACCAGATGCTTCTGGAACTTGTTCTGTACCACGTTCCCCGGGCCGTAGCGAAGGAGGTTTTCCAGGAGGTCCGAGGTCCCGTCGTTCCAAGCGCGTTCCACCTCCAGAGTGGTAGCGAGGACCGTGCCCTTGCTCACCCGGAACTCCACCGTGGTGGCGTGCCCCTCCTCGTCCTCTGTGATCACCAGGGGATCCACCGCGAAGTCCGTGAGGAACCCCCGATTCGATGGGCCCCAGCCGCCGAGAGAGTCCGGTGGAATCGCGTCCAGCGCGTAGGAGGACTGGGCCCGGAAGATCCAGTGCAGGGCGTAGCTCTCAGCGCCTTCGGGGGGCTCCAGGAAGTAGTCCCGGAAGGTCGAGCCGGCGGGGGCCGGCGCGTAGCCGCCGGTAACGGGAGAGATGTTGTACAGCTCCTCGCCGTCCAGCTTCGGGTGGACCACGTACCAGTAGTAGTCCTCCCGAGGGATCTCGAAGGTTACCTCCTCGCCTTCCACCAGGGTGGTGTAGCGAGCCGTGGTGTGGAAGTCGTCGTCCATGGCCGGGTCGCCGGTGTCCAGGAGTTCTACGTGATCCAGGGCAGCATCCACAGCGTAGAGTCGGGCGACGTGGTCGGCCAAGTAGTCCGCAGAGAGCTGGAGTCGGGCCAGGTCTTCGGGCGCGATATGGGCCAGGAGGAAGGCCAGCTCGTCCCGGTAACGGGGATCCGCCGGGTGCGTCACCAGGGACGCCAGCGCTTCCTGCCGGTCCGCCGGCAGGTCGGCCAGGTTGTCTGCCAGTGCGTTCCGCAACCAGGCCGGCGCCGCGTCCACCGCGTCCCAGGCAGCGTCCACGAGGCCCCCCGGCCCGGACACCCGGGTCCAGAGCCCGTCTGCTGGATCGTAGCGGAACACGAGAGACTCCCCAGCGGGAAGGCGCACCGCGTGGCGGACTGCCGTGATGACCTCTCCGTCCTCCGGGATCGGTGCGGCCGGGAGGAGGGTCTCGGGTGCGAATGGCGGCGTCGGGGTCGGGATCGGGTCATGGAGTGCGGGGAGGGGCTGAACAAAGTCTGCGTCCAGGAGGACCCCCGGCATCCGGGGATGGGGGCTCAATTCCGGCCCCGGAGCCGCTGCCGCTGTGGCGGTGGTGAAGAGGACTGCGACAAGAAGAACGATGTTACGCATGGGGCACTCCCTTCCGAACAGATATCGACACGAGTACCGTGATCGCCAGGAGCATCATCGTCCACCAGGGCGGGGCCGTAGCAGGGCCAGCCCCGCAGCCGGTCGACGACGGGGCTTGGCCGCCGCCATTCTCTCCGCCGTCGGTCTCGACCACATCTTTGCTCCCTGTCTTCAATGTGCAGGTGTAGTTCTCTCCGCAGGTGAAGCCCGGGACGCAGCTCCCGCAGGTGCCGCCACAGCCGTCGTCCCCGCAGCTTTTATCAGCGCAGTCCGGGGTGCAGGTTCCGGGACACCAGAGGGGATGTGAGCCTGAAGGATCCGAGCCCTGGGTCTCGACGCAGTTGTACATGTTCAGGGTCGGATCCCAGCCGCAGTGCAGGTTGTCTTTCGTGCAGTCGGCCTGCGCGTCCGCGCCGAGCAGGAGGTCGCAGTACACCAGGATGTCCTCGTCACAGCAGCCCCCCGGGGGCAGGTCGGGACAGGAGGGGTGACAAAATCCGTCCTCTCCGCAGGTGTCGCCGGTCGGGCAGTCGCCGCAGTCACCGCCGCAGCCGTCGCTGCCGCATTCTTTGCCCGCGCATCCGGGCTTGCACGCGCCTTTGCACCAAAGGGGATGCTCGCCGGAGGGATCCTCCAGGGCCTCGTCGGTGCAGCCATACCAGCCCAGGTTGTCCAACCAGCCGCAGACCAGGCCCTGGGTGCCACAGTCCACCTGCATCACGTGATCTTCCTCACAGTAGTGGAGGGTGGCGCCGTCGCAGCAGCCTTCGAAGCCGACTCCGTAGCAGGGGTCGAGGCACTCCTGGTCTTCGGAGCAGGTGGTGCCCTCGGGGCAGTCGCCGCAGGAGCCGCCGCAGTCGTCGTCTCCGCATTCCTTGCCCTGGCAGTCAGGGACGCAGGGCGTGCCGCATTGGCCGAGGACGCACTCCTCCCCCCCAAGGCAGTCGCCGCAGGAGCCGCCGCAGCCGTCGTCCCCGCATTCTTTGCCCGTGCAGTCCCCCTCGGAGGGGCATCCGCCGCAATGCTCGACGCATTCGGAAACGCAGATCTCGTCCCACTGGCCAGTGCAGCAGTACTCGTCCATCGCGCAGACGCATTCCTCGCAGGGGCAGCCGCCGCAGCTTGCGCCGTTGCTGGGCTCACAGCCCGCGCCGCCCGCGCATACGCCGTCGTTGCAGGTCTGGTCCGGGCAGCAGGTTCCGCAGATCCCGTCGCAGCCGTTGTCGCCGCACTGTTTTCCGTCGCATTGCGGGGTACAGTCAGGGGTATCGAAGACGTGGTACGCGCCGCCGGCATTGTCCACCGCGACGTTTCCGGCGGGATCTGTGGCTTGAATTTCCACCAGATAGGTCGTGGATGGCTCCAGGGGGCCAAGCGAGATCTGGTGGGTCAGATTTCCAGCCGAGCCGTTTACCTCCGTGGTCGGCGGCGCCTCAACCCCGAACAGGGCCAGCACCGCGGCGGGCTCGTCGGTGAGGAAGTGAATCTCTGCGCTACCCGCTGTGATGTCCTCGATGGCGACCTCGCTGATCACCGGGGCCTGGCAGTCCACGGGGACCTGGACCGCGGCCTCGGCTGCGGCACCGTCGCAGTCCGCGTCCGCGTAGACCACGGCGACCGTCTCGCCGTGGGACACCACGAGCTCGCCCTGGTGGAGGACCGGGGTGAGGCCGAGAACCCCGACAAAGGTGCTGTTGTCCATACCGTTCTCAGTGAGGATGACCGTCACGGGCGCTGCCGGCGCGCCCGAGGACGCGGCCAGGACCTGGACGGTCTCGGCCTGCTCAGCGTTCAGGTTCAGATCCTGATCGAAGAGGCTCAAGGAAAGCGAGGCCTCGCATCCGGCCACGTCGAGGTTGGCCAGGAGTACACCGCAGCCCGTTGCAGAGACCTGGACTGTTCCCTCCCAGGTGGCAGCGTTGGCCGCCGTGACCCAGACCTCAGCGGTTCCGGGCGACTGGGGTGCGATCGCGACAGCGGCCAGACCGTCGGGGCCCGTGAGGGCTGCTGTGTAGAACTCCTCGTCCTTTCGCACCACCACGGACGCTCCCTCCAAGGGTACGCCGTCCCGGGTTACAGAGACCTCCATGCTCGGGAGGCCCACGGGGATCACGTCGGGGATCTGTACCTCTGGGGTCCAGGGCACCTCGGTGCGGAGCCTGAGGGAGGGATCACCGAAGATCACGTACTGGTGGCAGACCTCCTCGATACTGCCGTAGCCGGGGAGCACATCCATCATGTAGCCCCGGGCGAAGAGGCAGGCCTCGCCGTAGCGGGAGATGTCCTCCTCGAGGAGCCCCTTTGCGAAGCCGATGGCCATCTCCGCGGGTTCGTCCCAGGCAGCAGAGGTGGACGCAGAGTAGGAGCCGATCGCTGCGCGCATATTTCCGGATTCGCCGGTCTTGAGCCAGGCCTCAGCGAAGCAGTCGCCGCCCCCCCCGTCGAACTGGCCGTTGGAGCAGGATACGTCCATGATCACGGGCAGCATTTCCACGTTGTCGAGTTGGGAAATGTGGCTGTTGCTGAACGCGGGGGTCGTGGTGGCCCAGGAGCTCCCTGAGCCGTGCCCCAGGTAGGTGACCCAGCCCAGGCCCTCGTTGATAGCGTTCGACACGTTTGCCGCTGTGTCGTTACCAAGGGAGTTGTAGAACTTGGTGGTCTCGTAGCCAGCGCCGTTCTGTATGCCGCAGATGATGTCCGAACGGACGTCGTCGTTGGAGTCGCCCGACCCTTGGCTGGATGAGATACAGATCGACTTGGGTATCCACGTCCCCGCCTTGGGGGCCAGATCCCGTTCGTACCAGATCACTTTCTCCGCCTGGAGGGTAGCGTCCGCTGCCGCGTCCGCAGAGAAGCGGCCAATAAGGAAATCAGAGTAGAGGTCGCCTCCCTCCACGGTGGTGAAGAGGAAGTCCGACGCGCAGCCGAGGGGGCTGGGCACGAAGGGGACCGTGGTCGGACCCTCTCCGTCTCCCACCAGGAGGACGTAGGTGGGTGCGACGGGTGCGTCGTGGTACTGCTCGTTCAGGTAGTCGGCCACGTCCTGCCAGGAGGAGCCCACCGCACTCAGGGGGACCAGGTCCACGTCGAGCCCCGTGTGCCGCTTCCAGGTCACGAAATCTTCCATGGCCGGGGCCAAGTCGTCATGGGCCAGAACCAGCAGGCGCTCAGGTGCGCCGACAGGCCCCCCCCGGAGTAAAGGGAAGGGGTCGAGGAACGCGCGTTTGACTTCTTCGACGAAGGGCCGGGAGAAGGCCCGAACCGGCAGGGCAGCGCGGTCGAGGGGGGACAGGGAGAGGGTCACCGTCACGCGGCGGGCCACCTCCAACTTATGGGTCACCGGGTGGTACCGGAACGGGGAGAAGCTCAACTCCACTACGGGGATCGAACGCAGGAGGCCTGCCCGGCGGACCGTGGCCCAGGCTTCGGGGAAGGCCTCGCCCGACGCGTACCAGTCAGTGTCGCAGGTGATTCGATCGGGCCATTCTCCGCCACAACGTTTGGGCCGTGGCGTGTGGGGTGCGGGGACGACGTCCTGGACGAGCACCGTGTCGACCTCCACCCCGAGGATCTGAGGGGTGTCGCCAGCGGAGCCGAGGAGACGTTGTTGCAGAACGGGAAGGGCTGGCAGACCCGGGATCCGGGTGGTGCCTGCACCGGGGACCTGGATCTGCTCGAACCGGGACCCGTCCATGGGGATCCGGTGGAAACCGCCCAGGGTCAGCTCGATTCGTACCAGATCACCTTCGAGGCGTTGGAGTTGTACGGACCAGGGCGTCCGGCCGTCAGGCGCGTTTCGTCCCAGGCTGACCCAGGTAGACGGCACAGGCGCAGCGTCGGCCGGAGCAGGGAGGAAGGAGACAGCGAATATGGCGAGGATGAGCAGGCAACCACGCATGGTGTCACTCCTTCAAGTCGGGCCGGAGAAGTATACCTGGAACGGAGAGAATGGGTCAACGGTGAGGGGTCAAGCTTTGCTTGGTTGTCAGCGTCCGAGATGCTCGACACCTGCGGTCGCGGCTCTGGTTGTTTTTCCCTTGGGGACTACAAGTGAATTGGGTATGGATCCAGGGCGATCGCATC
>CAYOTU010000085.1:0-788 GCA_964406905.1 uncultured Myxococcales bacterium
TAAAACCGGCGCGATGATGCACAGGGACCCTACCCTCCTCGACGACCTCCTGGCGCGAATCACCGACGCGGTCACAGCGTACCTGCGGATGCAATGTGCGGAGGGCATCACAGCATTCCAGGTCTTCGACACCTGGGCTGAGATACTGTCTCCGGAGGCCTACCGGCGCTTCGCGCTCCCCCATGTCCACGCGGTCTTCGGGGCCCTGCGCCCCCTGGATGTGCCCTCGATCTACTACCTCAAGGGCGCCGCACATCTGTTGGAGGCCGCAGCCACGGCCGGAGCCGACGTCCTGAGCGTGGACTGGCGGATCTCCCTGGGGCGGGTCCGGGCCTGCCTGGGCGACGAGACCATCGTCCAGGGGAACCTGGACCCTCATGCGCTCCATGGATCTCCCGAGTCCATCCGCAAGGCGGTCTGGCAGATGCTGGACATGACTGGCGGTCGCGGGCACATCGTCAACCTGGGGCACGGACTCACACCGGACATCCCGCTGGCAGGAATCGAGGCCTTCCTCGACGCGGTCGGTACCTGGGGAGAGGCCCGGCGATGACGACGACCGAACCCAGCCCCCGCCAACTCGACCCGGACCTCCTGGCCCGATACGAAAAGAGCGGCCCTCGCTATACGTCATACCCCACCGCTCCCCAGTTCCGGGACAACGTAAACCGGAACGCGCTGGCAACCCGCTGGCGGGATACCGGCCGGGACGGTGCCGGGCTGTCCATCTACGTCCACGTGCCATTTTGCCACACCCGCTGCGCCTACTGCGGCTGTTACACCCTCAC
>CAYOTU010000085.1:798-11049 GCA_964406905.1 uncultured Myxococcales bacterium
CCGACGACCTGGTCGACGCGTACCTCCGGGGAGTCCTGGAGCAGGCGGATGAGGTCGCCGCACTCCTGGGCCCGGATCGCACCGTGGAGCAACTCTCCTTTGGTGGAGGGACCCCGACCTATCCCGGACCCAGGCGCTTCAAGGCCCTCATGGAGGGGCTCCGGGAACGCTTCACTTTCGCAGCGGATGGGGAACGGGCCGTGGAGGTTGATCCCCGGGCCGTGGACACCAACTACCTGGATCTCCTGGTGGATCTCGGGTTCAACCGCTTCAGCTTTGGAGTCCAGGATCTGGATCCCGGGGTCCAGAAAATCGTCAATCGGGTCCTCGCTGTCGAGCACCTGGAAACGCTGATGACGCATCTTCGCGGCCGCGGCGTGGACGCGATCAACCTGGACCTGATCTACGGGCTCCCGACACAGACCGAGGAGGGCTTCGGGAGGACCCTCGCACAGATCCTCGCGCTGGCTCCTTCCCGCCTGGCCGTCTTCGGCTACGCGCACGTCCCCTGGGTCGCGCCCCACCAGGCGGCCCTCTCCGCGTACCCGATCCCCGATCGCGACGCACGCCTCGGGCTCTTCTCCCTCGCGTGGGAGATGCTGCGGGACGCCGGCTGGATCCATGTGGGCATGGACCACTTCGCGCGACCGGGGGACGAACTCGTGGACGCGCTCCGCTCCCGGACCCTCCACCGGAACTTCATGGGCTACACTACCCGCCGGGGACTGGATCTGGCGGGCCTCGGCGCATCAGCGATCAGCGGCGCAAGCAGGACCTACACCCAAAACATCAAGCCCGTCCCAGCGTTCCTCGATGCCCGGGGGACAGCGCGCTGGGCCCGGGGCTGGCTCCTGGACAACGAGGACCTCCTGCGCAGGGACGTGATCCTTGACCTCCTGTGCAACCTCCACCTCTCCTTTGACCGTGTGGACACGGCCCACGGGATCACCTTCCGGGAACACTTCGCGCAAGAGCTGGCTGACCTCGTTCCACTGATCAACGACGGCCTCGTGGTGATCGGCCCCGACTCGTTGGACGTGACGCCCGTCGGCCGGTACTTCATCCGAAATATCGCAATGGTCTTCGATCTTTACCTACGCACGGGCGCGACCCCCGGCGCAAGGTACTCGAGGACGATCTGAAGGAGGCCAATGGAGGGACCTGGAAACAGCGGTGATCTTGGAGTGCTGCTGACGGACATGGGAAGTCCAGCGTCCCCCGCGGACCTGGAGGCCTTCCTCCGCGCACTCCTCGGAGACCCCCGGATCCTCCGCGTGCCCATGGGTGGGCTGGTGAGGCCTCTCCTGGCCCGCCACATCGCCCGGACGCGTGCCCGGAAGGTGGCAGCGCGCTACGAGGCCATAGGGGGAGGCTCACCGCTCCTGCGTGGTACCCGCCGACTCGCTGCCGCGGTTGAGGCCGTCGCGCACCTCCCAGTGGGCGTGGCCATGCGCTACACAGAGCCCCGACTGACAGCGGCCCTGGAGGACTTGCGCTGCCGCGCGGTTCGACGCATGGTGCTGATCCCCCTCTATCCCCAGTACTCCACCTCGACCACCGCGTCGACCCTGGACGACCTGGACCGTTACCGGCCCCTGGACATGGAAATTGCGGTTGTCGAGCGCCACGCGGACCACGCGGCCTGGCTAAACGTCATGGCCGGCCTCCTCGGGGAGGCTCTGGTTTCGACACCAACGGAGACGCGGGTGCTCTTCACCGCGCACAGCATCCCCGAGCGCTTCACCCGGGACGGGGATCCATACGTGTCGGAGATCGAGGCCGCGGTGGCGGGGATCTCCGCGCTGGCGGGCCTCGCACTCGGCCGCTGGTCCCTCGCGTACCAGAGCACGGGACCGGTGGGGCGCTGGCACGGCCCCTCCTGGGAAGAGGAGGTGGACCGCCTGCACGGCGAGGGCATCCGGACTCTCGTGGTACAACCGCTCTCGTTCGTGTCCGAGAACCTCGAGACCCTCTGGGACCTGGACATCGTCATGCGCAAGCGCTGCGAAGACCTGGGGATCGCGTTCACGCGGGTCCCCACCCCCGGTGCCAGCCCCGGCTACGCCGCGCTCCTCGCTGGCCTGGCCATTGACACAGCACGTAAGGAGGCGTGGATCCCATGATTGATGTGGTCATCATCGGCGGCGGTATCGCAGGACTCACCGCGGCCCTGGATCTGCAGCGCTCAGGCCGAGAGGTCCTCCTCATCGAGTCGGAGAGCGACCTCGGGGGCAACATCCGCACCTTCGCTCGGGGGGAATTCCGCATGGAACGCGGGCCCCACAGCTTTATGGGCTCGGCTGAGCACGTCTGGCGACTCATCGACGACCTCGGCATCCAGGACCAGGTCGAGGAGGCAGCGGCCGTCGCTGCCAACCGCTACATCTTCCGACAAGGCGCGCTCTACCCCCTACCCATCTCCGCCGGGACCTTCCTCTGCTCCGGGCTTCTGTCCTTTGGCGCGAAGCTCCGCTTGGCCATGGAGCCCTTCGCCCGGGCCGGCGGATCCCCCTCGGACACCGCGTGGGATTTTTTTACCAGGAGGTTTGGAAAAGAAGCAACGTCTTGGATCATGTCCCCTTTTATTTCGGGCATCTACGCAGGAGATATTCATGCGTTAGGTGCGCGTGCTGCCTTCCCCAAATTCTGGCACTTTGAGCAGGAGTCCGGGTCCATGATCCGAGGCGCTATGAGCTACATGAAGGCCAAGAAACGGCGCCTCGCCGCTGAGGGCAAGGAGCTGCACAAGGGCCTCTTCACGATCTACCGTGGACTGGGGGGCCTCACGGCCACCGCGGCGATGCGCCTTGAACGGCAGATCTTGATCAACACCCCGGTCCAGGCGATCTCCCCCGGCCCCGACTGCGTACGCGTCGCCTGGGCCAGTGGGTCTGTTGACAGCCGCGCCGTGGTCCTGGCTGCGCCGCCACATCGGGCCGCGGCCATACTGTCCGAGGCCGCACCCGCCGCGTCCGCCGCGCTGGAGGAGATCCCGGTGGTTCCCGTGGTGGTGGTCCACTGGTCCCCCCGGAACGAAGAGGCCGGTCCCTGGCCCGAAGGCTTCGGCGCGCTGATACCGCACCAGGAGGGCCTGCGCCTCCTCGGGACCCTCTTCCCCTCCCAACTCTTTGAGGGCCGCGCTCCCCCTGGACGGCGTCTCTTCACGTCGTTCTACGGCGGGGCCCTCGATCCTGAAATAACGACCCTGTCCGACGACGAGTTCGCAGCACTGGTGCGTGGAGATCATGGAACGATCTTCGGGTTCGACGTCGGGGACATAGACGCTGTTAAGGTGGTTCGCTACGAACACGCCATTCCCCAGCTCATGCCGGGACATCCCGAGGCCGTAGCGCGCCTCGGGGAGGCCGTCCGCAGCATCCCCGGTCTCTTCATGGCGGGCAACTACCTCACCGGAGTCGGCATAGAGAACGCTACGGAGAGCGGCTACACGGCAGCGGAGAAGGCTATGCGCTGGCTGGATTCGGGGCCCGAGGACACTCAATGAATCAGGGCGGCCTGATCGGGCGCGGACAGGAGAGCCCACTCTTGGTAGTGGGCTGCGACTTCACGCGCGCATCAACCTCCTATCGCGAGGCCCTCCTCACCACACCCGAGGAACGCGGGAAGCTCTTCCGGGCTATCCGACGCAGCGACCCCGACGCGGGGTTTATGGCCGTGGAGACCTGCAACCGCGTCGAGTGGGTAGTGGCCACGGAGGCCCCCGTGTGGATCGGAGAGCTCCTGCAAGCCCAGATGCTCGACCGCTGGTGTGCCCGCTTCGGCGACGACGCGGCCCTCCCCGCGCTTGAGCGTCATTCAGGCAGCGACGCGGCGGACCACCTCTTTCGGGTCGCCGCGGGGCTCGAATCTCTGGCTCAGGGGGAGGCGGAGATTACGGGACAGCTCCACGCGTCCCTCGGCCGCGCGCAGCGGGAGGGCACCTCGACCCGTGACCTCAACGGCCTCGGACGCTTCATGGGAGGAATCGCCAAGACCGCGCAGCGCATGGGATTCCGCTCGACGTTCAGCCGGGGAATCCACGTACTGACCGCGTGGTTCATCGAGAAGCACCTTAGGGTCGGCACGACCCACGCGGTGGCTGTAGCTGGCATGGGCGAGATAGGCCGCAAGGTCGCTGACTTCATCGAGCAGCACCTGGGCTACCGGGTGCTGCGCTTCAACCGCACCACCGCAGGTCACGAGGACCAATGGCGCCCCCTCGACGCGCTCGTTGCTCATCTGGACGAGATGGACGCGCTGGTCGTCGCTACGGGAGCCCGAGCACCGGTGCTGGGCGAGGACGCGTTCGCCGGCCGCACCGAAACCCGGCCCCTGCTGGTCGTGGACCTGGGGATTCCCCAGCAGGTCAGCCCCGCGGCCCGGTCGCTGCCCGGGGTCGCGTATCACCCGGTGGACGCACTGGTGGAGGTCCGGAGCCCCGACGAAGATGCGGCCTGGGGCCACCTCGAGGATGCGATCCGACAACAGGTGGCCCGATTCAACCGATTCTGCCTGGAGCGTCACATGGTGGGCCTCCTACGGACAGCGCAGGACAAGCGCCTGGAGCTGATGCGCAGCGACGTCGACCGCCTCATCGAAGAGAACATGGGGGACCTGGACGAGGCCACGCAGGGCCGCGTCGCGGACCTGCTGCGGGAGGTGGTCCGCGGCTACGCGCAGGTCGTGTTCAGGTCTGTACACGAAGCGCTGGAGGAGGGCTGGAAAAATGCCAGTGACAAGGACTGAGCCGCTGATCATCGGGACCCGGGGGAGCCGTCTGGCCCTCTGGCAGGCCAGGGAGGTCCAACGTGTCCTCCAGGTGGACGCGCGGGTCGAGATCATCCGTACCTCCGGCGACCGTTTGCAGAAAATATCGCTCCAGGGGGGCTCCACCACGGGCTTCTTCACCAAAGAGATCGAGGAGCGCCTTCTGGCTGGAGAGATCGACGTGGCGGTGCATTCCTTTAAAGATCTCCCCACAGCGCTGGACCACCGGTTGGTGATCGCTGCCTGCCTGTCTCGGGCGCCCGTGTCGGACCTACTGCTGGTCCACCCGGACTGGCTGGGAGACGACGACGGGCTGCTGCCCCTGCGCCCAAGCTGCGTCGTGGGTGCAGGCTCCTTACGCCGCCAGGCCCTGGTGCGCCTCTACCGGCCCGACGCGCGGCCGGAGCTGATCCGGGGCAACGTGCCCACTCGTTTACGCAAATGCATCGAGGGGCAGTACGGCGCGATCATCCAGGCCCGGGCCGGGGTGGAGCGCCTCGACCTCGACACAGCGCCCCTGGTGGTCTTCGAGCTGGCCCCGGACCTCTGGCTGCCCGCGCCCGCGCAGGGTGCGGTGGCAGTGGAGGTGAGGGCCGACGACGAGCGGGCCCGGGCCGCGGTCGCTGCCATCGATCACCCGGCCACCACCGCCGCGGTGACCCTGGAGCGGCACCTCCTCTCCCGCTTTGAGGGGGGCTGCCACACAGCGTTCGGCGCCTACGCGTGGCCGGTAGGAGACCGCTGGTGCGCGGCCATCGGCATCGATCGGCCCGGGGACATCGGCTGGGGCCAGAAGACCTTCACCGGCGAAAGGGCATCCATTGAGGTCCTGGGCCCTGATAACATCTCTGAGATGGCCCCCGAAACCGTCATGGAGAAGGAGGCGCTGTGCCGACCATTAATAAGGTAATACTTACCCGGGAGACGCCGGACAACCAGCGGATAGCGGCCCATCTTCCACCGGACTTGCGGGTGGTGGACTACCCTTGCGTGGAGACCCATCTCCTGCCCCCGACCTCGAAGGACCTCGCCGTCTGGCTCGACCCCATCCCCGCAGCGGTGGCCGTGACGAGCCGCCGGGCCGTGGAGGCCCTGGCAGGCCACGGGGCGACTCTCCGGCATCGAGATCCACCCGTAGGTGCGATCGGCGCAGCGACATCCCGAGCCGTGGAGGTCCACTGGGGCCTGACCCCGACGTGGCTCCCACCCGAGCCCACTGGACGGTCCCTTGGGAGAGTCCTGGCCGACGCGCTCCAACCTGGATCCCGGGTGCTCTACCTCCGGGGCAACCTCTCCACGGGGGAGTTGGCAGAAGCCCTCGGCTCAGCGGGCCTGCTCATCGAGGAGCATGTCGTCTACGAAAACACCTCCCCGAAACCTCCGCCTCTGCATCTGACCGGGCTGGCCGTCGCGGCGTTCGCCAGCCCCTCTGCTGTGGTGCGGTTCCTGACGACCAACCCCGACATCGCCCCACGGATAGTGGCCGTCGCCGCGGGGCCCACGACAGCGGAGGCCCTCCGCAACAGTCGCTTCCCCATGGTCCGGGAGGCCACCGGCCCCGGTCCGGCGGAGATGGCGCAATGCATTCTGGATGTAACAGGAGGACGAGATGAATCGTGAGCGATCCAAGAAGCTGTACGCTGAGGCCTGCCGACGGATCCCCGGCGGCGTCAACAGCCCGGTGCGGGCCTTCGGACATGTGGGGGGGACCCCGGTCTACTTCGCGAGCGCCGCGGGCAGCCGCTTCGAGGACGTGGACGGAAACACCTACGTGGACTTCTGCCAGTCATGGGGCCCGCTAATCCTCGGGCACTCCAGGCCGGAAGTCGTGGAGGCCGTGCAGCGAGCCGCACCCCTGGGGCTCTCCTACGGTGCGAACCACGCGGCCGAGGTCACCCTGGCCGAACGTATCCTCGAGGCCTTCCCCGAATTCGACAGGGTCCGGGCCGTCAGCTCCGGCACCGAGGCCGTCATGACCGCGCTGCGCCTCGCCCGGGGGCACACGGGCCGGGACCTTGTCGTAAAGTTTGCCGGCGGATACCACGGTCACGTGGATACGATGCTCGTGAAGGCTGGGTCAGGCCTTGCGACCCATGCGATCTCCTCTTCAGCGGGGGTCCCCGAGGCCCTGGCCGCGACGACCCTGGTCGCCAACCTCGATGACGAGGACTCGGTGCGCGGGCTCTTCGACGCGCAGGGGGACCGCATCGCCGCGGTCATCATCGAGCCCATGCCGGCGAACAACGGCCTCCTCCTCCAGCGGGACGACTTCTTGCGATTCCTGCGGGACATCACGGCCCACTACGGCGCACTCCTGATCTTCGACGAGGTAATTTCAGGATTCAGGCTCCGCTACGGTGGGTACTACCACGGCGTGGACGTGGTCCCCGATCTTGTAACACTGGGCAAGATCATCGGCGGCGGCATGCCCATCGGCGCGCTCGTCGGTCCAAAAACGATAATGGACGGGCTCTCCCCCCTGGGACCGGTCTATCAAGCCGGAACCCTGAGCGGAAACCCCGTGTCACTGGCCGCGGGGATCAAAACCCTGGAAATCCTCCGAGACGAAAACCCCTACCCTCGCCTGGACGCGCTGGGCGCTGCCCTGGTCGACCGTCTGGACGCGAGCGGCAACCCCGCTGCCCGCGCTGTGCGCATGGGCTCCATCGTCTGGCTGCACCTGGACCCGGCGCCCTTCCCCCGCAACCCTGATGACATTGCGGAGAGCGTTACAACCCGCTTCAGCACGATGTATACGTCCCTACTGGACCGGGGGTATTACCTGCCTCCCGCATCGGTGGAGGTCCTCTTCATCAGCTCAGCGCACACCGAGGACGAGGTCACGGGGCTGGCGGATACGGTCGTGGAGTTCCTGGGCTAGCCCATGGTACGCGCCCGCACACAGCTCCGGCGCGCGCTGGCGTGGATCGTCGAGCGACGCCATCACCTCTTCTTCGGCGCGTCTTTCGTCCTCCTGGCCGCGCTCGTCGCATGGTGGGCGGTCTTCCTCAGGGCGTCCGAGGAGGAGCGGTACCGGAACCAGCTCAAGGAGATCCGTCTCGAGGCGCAGTTTTTCGCCTCGCTCCTGGGGCACATCCCGAACCCTCCATCGAAGCTGGATGACATCCAGGGTGCGGAGCGCCTGCGCTACGTCGCGTGCGACCGCGCTATCGACATCTCGAAGGCCATGCGCCCCTTCCACCCCGAGACCTGCCTGGCCCCGAAGAAGAAGGTCGTCGCTGAAATCGAGCGAGATCACCGCTCCAAAACGACGATGGTCCTGGGCGAAAGCGCGCTCTCCATTGTCCTGATCCTTGTCACGGGTTGGATGTTCTTCCGCATGGTGGCAGCAGAACGCCGCAGCCGCACCGAAATCCGGGACCTCTGGAGTCGGGTCTCCCACGAGATCAAGACCCCAATCACCGGCGTCAAGGCCCTCCTCCAGACCCTGGAAGCCAGGGATCTCCCGCGAGACGAGGTCCTGCCCTTGCTGCGCATGGCGCTGACCCAGGTAGATCGCCAGGAGCGCCTCGCGGAGAATCTCCTCATGGGGCAACATCTGGAGCGGGACGGGGCCCGCCTCCACCCGCGTCCTGTGGACCTCGCTGCCTTCATCGAGAATTACGTAAACGGCCTCTCCATCTCCTTGTCCCGGCATCACCTCATCACCCGAATCGACCTCCCCCCGGGGGCCCGCGTCCGCGCTGATCCCAACGCACTGCGGGTGATCCTGGACAACCTGCTGGACAACGCTGTGAAATATGGAGGCGAAGAAATCCAACTCGAAGCAGAGGTGGACGGGTCCTGGACCCGGATCCATGTGGTGGACTCGGGACGCGGCTTCGACCCCGGGTACGCGGAGACTGTCTTCACCGCGTACCGACGCCTCACCGACGAGGCCCCGGACGGGCGCCGGGGAACGGGCATGGGCCTGACGATCTCCCGGGGCCTTGCCAGACGCCTGGGCGGGCAGCTTTCAGCATCCAGCCCGGGGCGGGGGCAGGGGTCGCGGTTCACCCTCTCCCTGGAAACCGAGGAGGCCTGAATGGCGCACATCGTGGTAGTCGAGGACGAGGAACTTATCGCGACGATGCTTCGGATCAACCTTCGAGGTGCGGGACACGAGGTTCAGGTCTTTCATCGAGCCGAGCCCATGCTGGACCATTTGGAGTCGGAGGTCCCCGACGTGATCCTCCTGGACATCATGTTGCCGGGCATGGACGGTGACGAGGCATTGAAAACGCTGCGGAGCCGTGGCCACGCTGTCCCGGTCCTGATGCTCACAGCGCGCAAGGACGCTGATCTCAAGGTCTCGACCCTGGACAGCGGGGCCGACGACTACCTGACCAAGCCCTTTGACATGGCGGAGCTGCTGGCGCGAATACGCGCCCTGCTGCGCCGGAACTAATAAGGAGTAGTGAGCATGTTTCCAACGGTACGGATGAGGAGATTGCGGGAGCACCCCGTGGTGCGGAGCCTGGTGCGGGAGACACGACTGAACGTGGACGGGCTCATCGCACCGCTGTTCGTGGTGGAGGGGCTGGGTGAAAAGGAGGAGATCAAGTCCATGCCGGGGCAATACCGGCACAGCCTGGACAGCCTCGTGGAGCACTGCAAGGAGTTGATAAACATCGGGGTGAAGTCGGTGATCCTGTTCGGGATCCCCGCCGAGAAGGACCTCATGGGAACCCAGGCCTACGCTGAGGACGGGATCGTCCAGGAGGCCATGCGCCGCATCAAGGCCGGGGTCCCGGGGATGCTGGTCATCGGCGACGTATGCATGTGCGAGTACACGTCGCACGGGCACTGCGGAATCATCGAGGGAGAGCGGGTCCTCAACGACACAACACTGGAGTTCCTCGCCAGGACCGCGCTGTCCCAGGTCAAGGCCGGCGCGGACATGATCGCTCCCTCGGACATGATGGACGGCCGTGTGGCCGCTATCCGCGAAGCGCTGGACGACGAGGGCTACACCTCGATCCCGATCATGTCCTACGCGGCCAAGTACGCGTCGGCCTACTACGGCCCCTTCCGCGACGCAGCGGACAGCGCGCCGGCCTTCGGTGACCGCAACTCGTACCAGATGGATCCAGCGAACATCCGCATGGCCCTCCGGGAAATCGAGCTGGACATAGCGGAGGGAGCGGACATCGTCATGGTCAAACCCGCACTGGCCTATCTGGACGTCATCAAGTCGGTGAAGGAGTCCTTCGACCTACCCGTGGCCGCGTACAACGTCAGCGGCGAGTTTTCCATGATCAAGGCCGCAGCCGCGAACGGCTGGATCGACGAGAAACGGATCGTACTGGAGACCCTCACATCAATCAATCGAGCGGGCGCGGACATAATCCTCACCTACTTCGCGGCCGACGTCGCGCGCTGGCTCCGCTAGATCGCCGCGAGAACCGTGACTAACCCCAATGGCAATCAGATAAGGCAATCCGTTAGCCCGGAATGTAGCCCTGCGACTTGTGGGAGGGGCTT
>CAYOTU010000086.1:0-10985 GCA_964406905.1 uncultured Myxococcales bacterium
ATGGTCGCCATCTGGCGGGTGAAGATCACGATGGTCTTGACCGGGATCTTGTTGAACCCCGGAATGACAAGATTCTGCTTCTTCTTCCGGACCCGGATAACCGCAATCTTGTTGTCGGTCAGATACTTCTCCGCGGCGGCCATGTTCGCTGCATCGATGGTGCCTGTCTTCAGCTCGCCGCGCTCGTTCGTGCCTTCCCAGTCCCACTTGGCCATGGAATCACCCCTTCTTCATCGATGACAACTCCGGATCCTTACCAGCAAGCATCTTCGCCAGCTCAGCTTGGTCCGGTGACGCCTTCCAGGCCTCCTCGCGGGAGATCAAGTTGTTCTCCAGGAGCCTGGCAAGCGACTGGTTCATGGTGCACATCCCTGACTGCTTCTGTCCCACCTGCATCGATGAGTAGATCTGGTGAGTCTTGTCGTCCCGGATAAGCGCCCGGATCGCGTGGTTCGGCAGGAGGACCTCCGGGCAGAGAATGCGTCCCCCGTCCACGCGACGCAGCAGCTTCTGCGTAACGATGCACTGAAGCGTGAAGGAGATCTGTGTCCGGATCGCGTCCTGCTGCACAGCGGGAAAGAAGTCCAGGATCCTGTGGATGGTCTGGACCGCTGTGTTGGTGTGCAGGGTGGCCATGGTCAGGTGTCCCGTCTCCGCGATGCGGAGTGCGATCTCCATGGTCTCCCGATCCCGAATCTCCCCCACCAGGACAAAGTCCGGATCCTGCCGCAACGCGTACTTCAGCGCGGTGGCAAAATCCGCGGTATCCGAGCCCACCTCCCGCTGGTTCACGATGCAGTTCTTGTGGTCGTGGAGGAACTCGATGGGATCCTCGATGGTAAGGATGTGGCCGCGGTGGACCTCGTTGAGTTCATTGACGATGGACGCGAGGGTCGTGGACTTCCCCGAGCCGGTGGGCCCCGTGACCAGGACGAGGCCGTTGGGTTTCTTGATCACCTCGGCAACGGCCCTGGGCAGGCCGAGCTTCTCCAGGGGGAGCACCGAGTGGGGGATCTGGCGCAGCGCACCGGCCACGAAGCCCTTCTGGCGAAAAAAATTGGCCCGGAAGCGGCTCTTGTCCCGCCACTTGAAGGACATGTCCACTTCGTTGTGGGTCTCGAAGAGCTTCCGCTGCTTCTCGGTCATCAGGCTGTAGGCCAGCTCCTGGGTATCCGCAGCCAGAAGCGGGGCGGACTTCAGCTTGTACAGCTTGCCGTCGATACGCATGGCCGGAGGCGAACCCACCGTGAGATGGAGATCCGTTGCGCCCTTGTCCACCACCGTCTGCAGCAGCCTGTGGAGATCGACCGGCATGTCCCCTCCTTGGGGTCAGTCCTGACGCGAGGTACGCAGGACCTCAGCGATGGACGTCTGTCCCTCGACCAGCTTGTTCACCGCGGCCTGACGAAGGGTCACCATCCCCAGGCGCATGGCCTCCCGCTTCAGCTCCATAGCGGAGAAGCCCTGTAGGACAGCCTCCCGAAGTTCGTCGTGGAACGGCATCACCTCGTAGACCGCCAGGCGCCCCTTGTAGCCCGTCTCGTTACAGATCTTGCAGCCAACTGGATTGTATACCTCAGCGCCTTCCCGGAGTTCCGGCGGGATCTTGAGATCATTCCATTGCTCCTCGGTCATCTCCAGGGGTTCCCTGCACTCCACGCAGACCCGCCGGGTCAGGCGCTGTGCCACGATCAGGTTCACGGAACTGGTGACGAGGAAGGGCTCGACCCCCATGTTCAGCAGGCGGTTCACCGTCGAGGGTGCGTCGTTGGTGTGCAGGGTGGAGAGCACGAGGTGGCCCGTGAGAGCGGCCTTGACCGCGATCTCTGCGGTCTCGAAGTCGCGGATCTCCCCCACCATGATGATGTCCGGGTCCTGGCGCAGAAACGAACGAAGCGTGGCTGCGAAGTTGAGGCCGACGGACTCGTTGATCTGTACCTGGTTGAGGCCCGGCATGTTGAACTCCACCGGATCCTCAGCGGTGGAGATGTTGTCCTGAACCCTGTTCAACTCGATTAGCGCGGAGTACAGAGTGGTGGTCTTCCCCGACCCGGTCGGCCCCGTCACCAGGACCATTCCCCAGGGTTGGTGGATCGCGATCTTGAAGGCCTTGAGCTGCTCGTCCTCGAAGCCCAGCTTGGTCATGTCGAGTTGGAGGCTGGACTTGTCCAGGATCCGCATGACGACCTTCTCGCCGAAAAGCATCGGCAGGACGGACACGCGGAAGTCCACCTCCTTAGACCTGCCCAGGACCAGCTTGATGCGGCCGTCCTGGGGGAGGCGTCGTTCGGAGATGTCCAGTTCGCTCATGATCTTGAGGCGCGAGGTAATCGCGTTCTTCAGGCGGATCGGCGGCTTCATCATCTCGTACAAGGTGCCGTCGATCCGGTAGCGGATCCTGAACTCCTTCTCGTAGGGCTCGATGTGAATGTCGGAAGCCCCCCGGCGAATCGCGTCTACGAGGATCAGGTTGACCAGACGAACGACGGCCTCCTCCTGGGAGTCCTTCTCGAGCTGCTCGATGTCGATCCCGTCTTCCCCGTCGAGGATTTCCACGTCCTCGACGGAGAGATTCTCGAACATATCGTCGAGCTCGATCTCCTCCTCATCCTCCTCGGAATAGTAGTTCTCCAGGGCATCGCGGATCTGGGACTCCGCGGCGACGACCATCTCGACGTTGTAGCCCGTGAGGAACTTGATGTCGTCCATCGCGTAGATGTTCGACGGGTCGCTCACGGCCACGATCAGGGAGGAGCCCTCCTTGTTGATCGGCAGGATACCGTGGCGCCGGGCCACCTCATTGGGGATGAGCTGGAGGACCTCATCGGGGATCGCCACCTCGTCCACGTTGATCGAGGGGACGCCGTACTGCTTCGAGAGGAAACTGACGAGCTGGGCCTCGGAGACGTAGCCCAGATGGGCCAGGGTGCCGCCGAGCTTGCCCCCGTGTCTCTGGATCTCCTTCTTCGCATCGTCGAGCTGATCGAGGCTGATGACGCTCTCCCGAAGGAGAAGCTCACCGAGGCCCGAGGAGGCAGCCTTGGCACGGGGGGCCTGGAGGTCACCGTCGATCGTCCCTTGGTTCTTTCCGCCGTTTTCTGCCATTCGTCAACCGCCGTCGTGCGTTGTGCCCGTGGTGCCCGCTCGCACCACTACGAAGATCCGCCAAGATGATATCATCGGCCCGAAATATCGTCAAATTCCTATGAGTTATGGAAGGGGCGCCTCCGCCACAGCTGCTGGGTACGCAGCGAGCCATGCGTCGAGGGCAACCGTGGCGGCCTCGGCGACGGCCTGGCGCCGCTCCCTGCGGCGCCGCCCGCGCCCCGGCGGCAACAGGCCGAAGTGCATATTCGAGGGCTGAAATCGGCCACCAGTGCCCCTGGTAACGTAACCCAGGAGACCACCGAGCGCTGTCTTGTCCGGCGGCGGAGCCATGGTCGTGCCGGCAATCTCAGCATGGAGGAAGAGCGCGGCGAGGAGGCCCGTCGCCACGGACTCCACGTAGCCCTCGGAGCCGCTGAGCTGACCCCCGATCCGTACCAAGGGCCGGGCACGGAGCCGGAGTTCCCCGTCCAGGACAGCGGGAGCGTCCACGAAGGTATTCCTATGCAAGCTGCCGTGGCGAAGAAAGCGAGCCCGCTCCAGCCCCGGTATCCGGCGGAACACCGCCTCCTGCGCGGATCGGCGCAGGCGGGTCTGGAACCCCACCAGGTTGAACGCTGTGAGGGCCAGGTTCTCCGCGCGGAGCTGGACAACGGCGAAGGGGCGGGACCCGTCCGGGGGACGCAGGCCCACGGGTTTCATGGGCCCGAAGGCCAACGCGTCGGGGCCCGTGGCCGCAATAATCTCCACTGGCTGGCACCCGGCGAAGTGGGGGATCCGGTCGTCTCCGTCGAAGGCTGGCGGCTGGATACGGTCCGCGGCGAGGAGGGCCTCCACGAACGCGCGGTAGCCGGCCTCGTCCATGGCCGCGTTGAGGTAGTCGTCGCCTTCCCCTTTTCCCCAGCGGGATGCGGCGAAGAGGAGGTTCATGTCCAGGGAGGCCGCGTCCAGAATGGGCGCTATCGCATCGAAAAAAGCGAGGTGCCCGGTCCCAATCACGGCAGCCAGATCCGCGGCAAGCGCGTCTGAGACCAGGGGCCCCGGGGTTAGGAGGGTAGGCCCCTCTCGTGGAACCGCCATCGCTTCTTCCCGGCGGATCGTCACCCGGGGGTGGGCCTCGAGAGCCGCGGTAATCGTCTTTGAGAAAAGGGCCCGGTCCACGGCCAGCGCGCTGCCCGCTGGCACCCGGTGAAGATCCGCTGCCGCCATGACCAGGGACCCGAGGCACCGCAGCTCCCGCTTGAGCAGCCCCACAGCGACCTCGGGGCTATCGGAGCGCAAGGAGTTTGAGCAGACCAGCTCGGCCAGATTCCCGGTGGTGTGGGCCGGGGTGCTGCTGAGGGGACGCATCTCCCACAGCTCCACGTCGTGGCCCCTCGTAGCGAGCTGCCACGCTGCCTCGCTGCCAGCGAGACCGCCGCCGACGATGCGTACCCGCTGGCTCAAGTCTCTTTGAAGTCGCAATCAGGATTCGGACAGGAGATCGCCTTGGCGCGACTCCGGGATTCCTGAAGATAGGGATTGCCGCAGAGGGGGCAGGCCCGCTTGAGGGGCGCGCCGAACATCACGAAGTCGCAGTCCGGCGCCTTCGTGCACCGGTAGAAAATACGGCCTTTCTTGGACTTGCGCTCAACCAGCTCTCCGTCGCAGCCGGGGCGGGCACACTTCAAGCCCGTGGGTACCGGCGCTGTGTATTTGCAATCGGGGAACTCGGGACAGGCCAGGAAGGGACCGAAGCGGCCGTTGCGCAGGATGAGATCCTTGCCGTGGGTGGGACACTTCAGGCCCGTCTCAATCGGCTTGATCGGCTCGATGTTGCCCTTGGGATCCCGTTTGAAGTTCATGGTGTTGCGACATTCAGGGAAGCCGACGCAAGCCAGAAACTCCCCGTTGCGCCCGAACTTGATCACCATGGGTTTACCGCAACGATCGCAGACGATATCCGTTGGGAGCGGGGACCGCTTCAGGTCCTTCATGGAGACCTTGGCTTCCTCGAGAGAAGTTGAGAAGCCAGCCCAGAAGTCCTTCATCAGGGTTCCCGCTGCCAGGGTCCCCTCCTCGACCCGGTCCAACTCCTCCTCCATACGCGCTGTGAAGTGCGCGTCCACGATGTCCGGGAAGCTCTCGCCGAGGAGATCCGTCACCACGAAGCCCAACTCCGTGGGGAAGAACCGCCCCTGGTCCCGGTCCACGTACTTGCGGTCCTGGATAGTGGAGATGATCATCGCGTAGGTCGACGGGCGTCCGATGCCCTTCTCCTCCAGCGTCTTGATCAGGGTCGCCTCGGAGAACCGTGGCGGAGGCTGGGTGAAGGACTGGATGCCATCGACGCCGAGCATCTTCAGGGCCTGACCGTCCACGAGGGACGGCAGGGTCTTGGAGTCCCCGTTGCCGCCTCCGTTGTCGTCGTCGTTCTCCCGCTCCCGGTAGATCTCCCGGTACCCGGCGAAGCGCAGGACCGAGCCCGACGTGCGCAGGCGGAAGCGCTCCCCTGCGATGATATCCACCGTGGTGACGTCGTACTTAGCCGACTTCATCTGAGACGCTATGAAGCGCTTCCAGATCAGGGTGTAGAGCCTGAGCTGATCGCCGTCCAGGTATGATTTGACCTTGTCCGGGGTCCAGGCGGCGTTGGTCGGTCGGATGGCCTCGTGCGCGTCCTGGGCGCTCTTGCGGTTCTTGAAGGTGTTTGGGGTCTTGGGAAGGAACTCCACCCCGAAGGTCTCCTTGATGTAGTCGCGGGCCTCGGTCACCGCCTCATCAGCCACCCGTGTCGAGTCGGTCCGCATGTAGGTGATCAGCCCCGTGGGTCCGTCGTCTCCCGCCTCGATCCCTTCGTAGAGCTGCTGTGCGAGGGCCATGGTGCGCTTGGCCGAGAAGCGGAAGAATCGGTGAGCCTCCTGCTGAAGCCTGCTGGTGATAAATGGCGGCTGCGCATGGCGTGATCGGGTCTTCGCGATGACCGTGTCCACCGAAAAGGGCAGCCCACGCAGGGCCTCCACCACGGGCATGGCCTCATCCTCTTTGGTCAGGGCCGCCTTTTTGCCGTCGATCTCGACGAGCTGGGCCTCGAACTCCGGAGGGTTCTCTCCCGAGAGCTGGGCCTTGATCGTCCAGTACTCCTGCGAATCGAAGGCCCGGATCTCAAGCTCCCGGTCCACCACCAGACGCACGGCCACGGACTGAACCCGACCAGCGCTGAGGCCCCGCTTGACCTTCTTCCACAGGAGGGGGCTGATCTCGTAGCCCACCAGGCGATCCAAGGCTCTTCGGGCCTGCTGCGATTCGTAGCGATGCTGGTTGAGCCGCCCGGGATCCCCCATGGCCCGCTCTACCCCGCGACGGGTGATCTCATGGAAGAGGACCCGGTAGATCTCCGGGGGGTTCTTTCCTCCTTGGAGTTCCTGGGCCACGTGCCACGCGATGGCTTCGCCCTCGCGGTCCGGATCTGCGCCGATGTATACCTTGTCACAGCCTTTCGCTGCCTTGCTGATCGCCTGGAGGATCTTGCCCTTCCCTCGGATCACCTCGTACTTGAGCTCAAAGTCGTTATCCACGTCCACGCCGATCTCCCGCGGAGGGAGATCCTTGACGTGACCGACGGTCGCCTCTACTTCGAAGTCCTTGCCCAGGTATCTCTTTATCGTCCGCGCCTTCGACGGGGACTCGACAATCACCAATGACTTGCCCATGTTTTCCTCAACTCCTCATTGTCCCCCGGGGATACGCCGGAACCGACCGCCGCCGAGCGCCTCGACGAAGCCCTCGAGTTCAAGCTCGAGGAGGACGGTACTCAGCGTCCCGGGATCCAGCGCCAAGCGTCGTCCGATTTCATCCAAATGCCAGCCACCCCCATCGCCATCGACGACCAGCGCTTCCAGAACCCGTCGCTCCACGGGATCCTGCGGAGGACGCCTGCTGCGATCCTCTGCGGGCAGCGGCCCCGGTGCCTCATGGCAGACCGGGAGATCCTCAGGACCTCGCAGGGGAGACGCCCCGCGGTCGAGCAGGCTGCGGGCGCCAGCGGACCGGGGGTCGGCCGGATTCCCGGGGACTGTAAGCACCTTCTTCCCGCATTTCAAGGCAAACCGTGCAGTATTCAGGGCGCCGCTTCGCGGCGGCGCCTCGACTACAACCACAGCCTCAGCGATGCCGGCGATGATTCGATTGCGATCCAGGAAGGACCAGGACCGTCCAGAGAAGGTCGGGGGATACTCACTCACCACCGCGCCGGCCTCCTCGATCCGGCGAAAGAGGGACTGATGATTTCTGGGAAATGGGTGTCCGAGGCCGGTGCCGGCCACCACCACTGTCCGCCCCCCCGAAGCCAGCACGCTCCGGTGGGCCGCCGCGTCGATGCCTCGCGCACCCCCGCTGACAACCCAGCCACCGCTTGCCACCCACGCTGCGGCCAGATCCCCGGCCAACGCGTCTCCCTCCGGAGAAGAGCCCCGGGTTCCGACGATCGCCAGGGCCGGCCCCTCAGGGAAGCTCCCGCGGCCCGCCAGCACCGCTGGGCGTCCTGCCCCCCGGGCCAGGGCGTGGGGCCAACCCGCCTCGCCCGGTGCGCGGACCCAGCCCCCGAGGGTCTTCAGGTACTCCAACGCATCCCGAGCCGCACGCAGGCCGCCAACCCAGCGCTGAACGCCGGGGCCCCGGGCCACAAGGCCCCGGGCGAGGGTCATGCTGTCCTCACCAGCGACCAGGAGGGCAGCGAGACCTCGCCACTCCCCGGGATCCAAGGCCGCCAGGGCCAGACGTCGCTTGGCCTCGGGGAGCCTCTCCAGAAATTCGAGCCAACGCACCGCTGCGCCTCGTGCCAACACGCACCTCCCCCCGGCCTACCGCAATTCCGCTTCCACGTAGCCTCGGAGCCGGATATCCTGTTATTCGTATCAAGCAGCGGGAGGGGAAGCGTTGATCGCATCAGACCATGGAAAAAGTGTACGTCGCTGGTGCTTGGCGTTCTTGCTCTCACTCATCCTTGCCAGCGTCGGGGCCTGTGGGGAGGACGGCGCTGACCCCTCCCTCCACCAGAACGACGGCCGGTCCGGCTTGGACGCTTCCCCTCAAAGTGACACCGTGCCAATCAAGCCCCCCCCGAAGGTGGACATAGACGACGTATCGGAGCAGCTCCTCTCCATCCCGAGCGTGGATGCCACCATTAAGGCCTGGGTCTACACCCCCCAGGGCTGCGACGCGGACGACCCCTGCCTCGGCCTGGTCCTGGTGCCGAATCTGCGTATTGCGGGAACGGAGCAGTATCCCGCTGATCTCGCCAAGGGCCTTGCGGTCCTGACGGATACCGTGGTCGTTACCTACAACCCGCCGGGCTTCGGCGAAGGTGCGATGCAGAGCAGCGGGGAGCGGGACTTCGGGGGGCCCCGGGATCAGGACGCTCTCAAGGATGTCCTGGGTCGCCTCGAGGATGTCCCCGGGGTCGACGCTGACTGCATGGGTGTGCTCTCGTACGGCTCCGGCCTGGCGGCCGCGGCGGGTGCGATCGCCCGCTTCGGGACCACCAACCTCACCTTCGTGGACTACCTCATCGACGTGGAAGGCGTGACGAACCGCTGCTACGTCACCCAGGCCCCCTACACCCTCGACCCCGGCGGGAACCACATCAACACGGACGGGCCAGGCCCGACCCAGAGCCGCTGCGACTTCAACTGGTTCCCCAGGGAACAAAAATTCCCAGCGGGCACCTCCTCCAACGGAAAGGGCATCGACGGGACCCCCAACGCGTACATCTGCAATGTCAACGCGTTTCCCCTGCTACAGGCGGGGCGAACCTGCGAGGACGACACTTGGTGGAAGGAGCGGGAGGCCCGCGCGTATCTCCCTGGGCTCCGAGTCCACTACCTGCGGCTCCAGTTCCTCCACGACCACCGGCAGCCCACCCGCCTCGCTGGCAGGGAGGCCCTCCGCTGGCTTGTCACTGGCGGTCTCCAGGCCAGCTTCCAGCTCAACGACTTCACCAAAGACACCAAGCTGGCCGGGTACTCCGAGGGGCAACTCGAGGACGTGGGCACCTACCTGGCCCCCCCAGGGGTAGGCAACGGACTCGGGACAGCGATCTATGACGACGACAATAACTTCTCCGAGATCACCACGGAGGAGTTCCTCCTCTCGGTGCTGCCGAAGTACGTCAAGCGAATGCAGGAGCGATCGAAATGAGCACCAGAAAAAGGGTGGTGAAGACAGCGGACGGATGCCGATTCCTCGCTGTGGCGGGCAACATCGGGGCAGGGAAAAGTACTTTAGTACACTTCATCGAGCAGCGCTTCGGGGTGAAGCCGTTCTTTGAGCCCAACGACCGCAACCCCTTCCTCAAGGACTTCTACCGGGACATGAAACGCTGGGCCTTTCCCTCCCAGATGCACTTCCTCGCTCTCCGGCTGGCCCATCACCAGCGCCTCTTGCGAGAACCCGGGGTGGTGATCCAGGACCGGACTATCTACGAGGACGCGGAGATCTTCGCCACGAACCTCTACCGCTCCCGGATCATGACGAAGCGGGAGTTCGAGACCTACCGGGCGATGTACGAGGGGATCATGGGGCAGCTTCCGCCCCCGGACCTCCTGATCTACCTGCGCTGCTCCGTGCGCACCGCGCGGCGCCGCATCCGGGAACGTGGTCGTCCCGAGGAACGAGAGATCCCGTACCGGTACGTGCGGCGGATCCACGACCTCTATGAAGATTGGTTCAGCGCATGGGACCGGAGCCCCACGCTGGTGATCGAGTCCGACAAGATGGACTACATCCACGACCTGATGTACCGGGCGGACCTGCTACAGATCATAGCGAACGCGCTGGCGTTGGATCCCAACGACAAAGTATTCGGATCTAACCGATCTTCCTGACCATCTTCGGATCCATGTCGATGGACATGAGGCCGATACGGAGCTTGATGCGGCCCCGGGCGTCGATGCCCACGACATCGCCGCGCTTGCCCGAGAGGAGGCCCTGTATCACCTGGACCTTGTCCCCGAGTTGAAGGCCCGTGGCCTTCTTGACCCGCTCCTTGCGTTCCACCTTCAGGCGCCGGACCATGCCCAGGCGATCGTTCCCTGAAGACCAGGCCACGTAGCGGAACAAGGCGATGAACCTGGGCAGATCATTCACCAGCGCGTCCACCAGCCCTGAACCCGCTGCCTGGACAGCGTCCCGGTCCCATGTCTTGATGATCCGGAACCAACCCGTGAGGCCGTCGAGGACCGGCAACTCCCCCGCTGCCCACTGCTCCAGGGTCCAGATGCGGTCATCCATGGAGAGTTCGACGCCAGCGGGGATCGTCTCCAGAATCATGGGGAGGCGGCTCCGCTCCATGGGATCGGCCAGGGCCGCCGCGAGGTTGCGCAGGTCCAGGGCAGCGTGGGCGTGGAGCCAGAATCCGACGGAGAGGCCCCCGTGGTCCAGGCGCACCCCAGCAAAAGCGACGCTGTGCATCGCGTGGGGCCCCCGGAGGGTGTCCGCCAGGGAGACGGCCCGGTCCACCACCCGGCTCACCTCAGCCTGCTCAGCGCCGGTGCGTTCCAGGTAGATCCAGAGCCCGTCCACCTTATGTCCGTTGAAGACCCCGGGGGTCGGATCGCTTCGGGCCCAAGTCAGGCCCTCAGTCGCCGCGGCCAACGCGGGAGCCAGGCGCCGCTCCAGCGCAGCCAGTGCCCCCGCGGCCCGCATGCGCTCCAGGCCGAACCGATGGGACGCCCACTTCCGCTCCTCAAACGCGTCGAGATGCGCCGTAGTGATCCCCGTGAATTCCTTCGGCTCCAGATCGAACATCCCTCACACCCCCTGCCCCGGCCTCGGGCTGGCGAGGACTGGCGAGGCGCGAGTATAGCGGGACCATGGGGGGGGCGGCAACTACGTTCGTGTTG
>CAYOTU010000087.1:0-9721 GCA_964406905.1 uncultured Myxococcales bacterium
CGCGGTGGCCGCGCCGTTCGAGTCGTCCAAGGAAGTCGAGGCAGACTCCTGCCCATGGCCGATCGCGGGGACAGCCAGGATGCACACAACCAGGACCAGCAGGACACTACGACGCACCATAAACCTCATAATCAGACTCAAGTGCAGGAACGATAACACGTAAGAAGGGCGGGCTCAATCGCGGATTGGGGATGAATTCGAAGGGACCTTGAGGGTTATAGATTATTCTGACCAGCCTCCTTACTTTATGGTCCCCGATTTTTGACGAAGCCGCGGCTTCGCGGATACTCGATCCTGAATGCGGATTGGGGAGTGGAGGGGGCTCCATGACCGGTACTGGCCGGGCCTGCGGCAAGGTTATCCTCTACGGCGAGCACTTCGTCCTGTACGGAGGGACAGCGGTGGCGGTGCCGCTCAGCGCTGCCGAATTGAGGGTGACAGTGGCGGCCGCGGCGGCGGGCGTCCGGGTTGTGGACTCTCCGTATATGGACGCGGATACGGGCGGAAGCCTGCTTGAGATAGCGGTCCAAGAGCTTGGACTCCCCACGTCCGAGGGCCTGCGCGTTGTGGTGGAGGGGAACCTTCCGCCGGGCATGGGCCTGGGAAGTAGCGCTGCCCTCTGTGTAGCGTTGGCGCGGGCTCTCTTGGACCGGAAAGGAGAGGTCCAGGACGAGGACCGGGTCAGCATGGCCGCATTCGAGATGGAGCATCTCTTTCACGGCCGACCCTCCGGGATCGACACCACCACCGTTGCGTTCGAGACCCCCTGCTTTGTCAAGGGAGGCGGCGCCTGGGCCGGAACCGACGCGCCGCCCCTGGAGGGTCCGGTGGCAGGTTTCGTGGATGTGCCCCCGGGCCTGCCCCTCGTTGTGGCATGCTCAGGGGAGCCGGGGAACACAGCCGAGGCAGTGGCAAGGGTAGCTTCGATCCAGGACGACCCAAGGGGTGGCGGGATCCTCATGCGCCTGACTGAGGTAGCGGATGCCATAGCGCTGAGGGGTGCCTCAGCGCTACGGGACGGTGCATGGGACGCTGCCGGCGACCTGATGAACGAGAACCACTACCTCCTGAGCGCTCTGGACCTGAGCACGAAATATCTGGAGGAGCTGCGCCGGGCCGCAGTCCTGGCCGGCGCCTGGGGTGCGAAGCTCACAGGCGCAGGCTTGGGCGGGAGTCTGGCCGTGCTGGCGCCGGTCGAGTTGCATGATAATATTGAAAGGGAGCTGCGGATAGCGGGGGCTACGGCAGTGTTTCGGTAGCTCACGTTCGTATAGTTGTGTAGACTCCCCCGCCCTTCGACTCCCTTTGGTCGCTCAGGATTCCGTCCGAGGCGTCGACCTTTGGTCGCCGACTCGGACTCCAGTCACGTCTTGCGTTTACCTCGGAGCTGGGGTGTGTGATAGCAACCAACTACGAGTTGAGATGAAATGGTGGTGAAGCCCCGAACGAGCGAAGCGAGAGAGAGGGCGGAATCCTGAGCGGAGGCCGAAGGCCGGAGTCGAAGGGCGGGGGAGTTCATCGCCCTACACGAACGTGAATAGCAGATCGACTGCGTACTCCCGGATCACGATCTCCTGGAAATACAAGCGCTCCCGTGCTAATCCCCACGGAACGGGGGACAGCATGCGCTTTATCGCGGATCTTCATATCCACTCCCGGTTCTCCCGGGCTACGTCAAAGCAACTCGACGTGCCGACTCTTTACGCGTGGGCGCGGCGAAAGGGTATTGGACTTCTCGGAACCGGGGACTGTATCCATCCGGCCTGGCTACCTGAACTGAAAGAGCACCTCGAGGAAGCTGGGGATGGGCTCCTGCGGCCTAAAGGTGATGTCTTACGAGCCGCGGATGCTGAAGTTCCTGCTGCTTGCGAGGGTAGTCCTCGGTTTGTTCTTCAGACCGAGATTTCCAATATCTACAAGGCCGGCGATCGCGTCCGCAAGGTTCATAACCTGATCATTCTGCCCGACTTCGCCGCCGCAGATCGCCTGGCAGCGCGGCTCGATGCGATCGGCAACATCCGCTCGGATGGCCGTCCGATTCTGGGGCTGGATAGCCGTGACCTCCTGGAGATAGCACTCGAGGCTGATCCTCGAACGATTTTTATCCCCGCTCACATCTGGACCCCCTGGTTCTCCGCGCTTGGCTCCAAGTCGGGTTTTGACAGCATCGAGGAGTGCTACCGGGATCTTACCCCCCATATCCACGCAGTGGAGACGGGCCTCTCGTCGGATCCGCCCATGAACTGGCGGGTGTCCTCACTGGATCGCTTTGTACTGGTCTCCAACTCCGACGCGCACTCGCCCTCGAAGCTCGGCCGGGAGGCCAACCTTTTTAATTGCCCGCGTACGTACGAGGGACTCCGGGCCGCGCTGGAGACCGGCGATGGCCTGGACGGCACCCTTGAGTTCTACCCCGAGGAGGGCAAGTACCATCTCGACGGGCACCGCAAGTGCGGCGTATGCCTCGAACCGGAGGAGACACGGGCCCTGCCCGACGGGCGGTGCCCGACCTGCGGTCGCAAGCTCACGGTCGGCGTCCTTAGCCGGGTCGTGGATCTAGCGGACCGGGCTACCGGTGTGCGGGGGGCCAAGGCCAGGGACTTCGAGAGCCTCGTGAGCCTGGACCAGGTCATCGGCGAGGTCCTGGGCCGGGGGCCTGCCACGAAGGGGGTCCAGGCCGTTTACGCGTTGATGCTCGATAAGCTGGGACCCGAACTGGAGATCCTGCGCCATAGGCCCCTGGAGGATATACGAAGGTACGGTCCAGCGGATCTCGACGAAGCGATTCGGCGGATTCGGGCTAGGGAGATACAAGCGATCGCTGGATACGACGGTGAGTATGGCACGGTGAAGGTGTTCGGGGAGGGGGAGCGGGACCCGAAGGGTAGGGGATTGTTCGGGGGCGCTAAGCCAGAACCCGCGGGCTCCCGGCTGGGATCGGAATCCACGGTCGCGGGAGAAGAGGAGTCCACGGTCGCAGGCTCCCGGCTGGGATCGGGGGGAGCCACAGTCGCAGGAGAAGAGGAATCCACGGTCGCGGGCTCCCGGCTGGGATCGGGGGGAGCCACTCACGTAAGCAATCAAGAGCAACAAGAAGCAGTCCACCTGGATCACCCTGTCATTGCGGTCATCGCTGGCCCAGGCACGGGAAAGACACGGGTATTGACCGAACGGGTGGCGCGGCTTCTGGCTGAGGGGGTCGACCCCGCATCGATCCTTGTCGTGACCTTTACCCGCAAAGCCGCGGGGGAGCTGCGTGCGCGGCTGTCGAAGTCTCTCTCCGAGGAGGCCGCCGCGGCTCTCAGCATCGACACCTTCCACTCCCTGGCCCTGCGGATTCTCTCGGACCTCTCAGCGCGGGAGCTGCGGGTGGCCGATGCCGCGGACCGTATCCTCCTGTTGGAGCCGCTCTGGCGGGACCACGCGCCCGGCGTGCGCCTCCGAAAAGGCCTGGCCGCGTGGGTGGCAGGGGAGGGGGATCGCCCCGAGGACTGCCCGGGGGGTCTGCACGACCTGAAGGATCGCTACCATCGGGACCTGAACGCGAACGGACTCGTGGACATGGCGGTCGTGATCCCCCGGGCTGTCGAGGCCCTGGGCGCGGCGGGCTCCGGTACCGGCCCCTGCTATGGGCAGCTCCTCGTGGATGAGTTCCAGGACATTGACCCGTCGCAGCTCGACCTCCTGGACGCACTCCGGGGGCCGGACGCGGCGGTCTTTGTCATCGGCGATCCGGATCAGTCTATCTACAGATTTCGGGGTGCGGATCCGGGCTGCTTTGACCGCTTGGCGCGCTGGGGCACGCCCCGGACACTGGGGCTTCGTCGAAACTATCGTTCAGCCGCGACGGTGCGGCGTATTGCAGGGATGCTCCTGGGAAGGGATGGAGATGCGGAGGCCGACGGTGCCGCGCCGAGGCCCGACGGGGACCAGGCGGGGCCTGAGGTGCGCCTGGCCGCGTTGGCCACCGAGGCAGCAGAGGCCGAGTACGTCGCTCATTCAATTGAGCGGTTGGTGGGCGGGACCTCGAGCTTTTCCTTCAACAGCGATCGCGTGGAGACTGACGAGGGAGATGAGATCGGCTTCGGTGACGTGGCGGTCCTGGCCCGCACAGCGGGCGCGCTCGACGCGATTGAAGTTGCTCTACGCCGCCTGGGCCTCCCGGTGCAGCGGCCGGGGCGCGCTGACGTCGAGGTCGAGGACCTACGCCGGGATCTCCTGGCGTTGGTTGCCGCGGCAGCGAACCCCGAAGATCGGCTGGCCTACGCGCGCTTGGAGGCAGCGGCCGGGGACGCCTCAGCGATCCAGCGTGCTGTGCAACTGCGGGAGGCCGTGGCCGCTGGCAGAGTCCCCGCTGACGCTGCCTGGGAGATCCTGGGGGGAGCAGACCCGGCGCAGTCGCGGCGCAGCGTTTGGGATGTCCTCAGTCGAGCGCTGCCCTCCGGACGCGTGGAGCTGAGGGAATTGCTCTACGCGCTGGCGACCCTGAACGAAGCCGAGAGAATGGTTCCAGGGGACAGGGTAGCCCTCCTCACCCTACACGCGTCCAAGGGGCTCGAGTTTGACGTGGTGTTCATTTGCGGCCTCGAGGAGGGGCTTCTTCCACATGAGCGCGCAGAGGGCGTGGACGGACTGGAAGAGGAGCGGCGGCTGCTCTACGTAGGCATCACCCGGGCGCGGCGGCGGCTCTACCTGTGCCGGGCGAGGCGCCGCGTACGATTCGGTCGATCCCGAGAGACGCAGCCGTCCCGTTTCCTGGCCGACGTGGAACGGGCCCTGGTAGCGGACGATCTCCCCAGGACACCCGATCGGAGGCGCACCTCCGGTCCTATTCAGAAGACCCTGCTCTGAGAGGAAGCATGCGCGTACCAGAGATTGAGAGCATCGTTTCCAAGCGTGAGGAGGACGAGCGGGTACCGTTCCACTCCCTGATGCCACACCGGGTCCACAACATCCTCCTGGTGGCGAGTCTCTACGACGCCTACACCTTTGAGGAGGACGGGCGCATCGGTGAGCTGCTCTTCGCTGAGTACCTGGAGATGGGCCTGCGCTACGCGCCTCGGGTGAAGCGGGCCTCGACAGTGGAGGAGGCGACGCTGCTTCTACTGGATGAGCATTTCGACCTCGTGATCTCCATGCCCAGGGTCGGTGAGGAGGGGATTGCGGTCATCGCTGACACTCTCTGCGAGCACGCACTGGATGTCCCCCTGGTGGCCCTTGCCTATAATACCCGTGAGTTGCGGCATCTGGAGGAAGCGGAGATCGAAGGCCTGCGCCGGGTCTTTGTCTGGCGGGGCGATCAGCGCCTCTTCACCGCGATCATCAAGTCCATCGAAGACGAGCGCAACGCGGACCACGACGTGCGCGTGGCAGGGGTCCAGGTGATCATCCTCATCGAGGATTCGATCCGGTTCTACTCGTCCTATTTGCCGATGCTCTACACCGAGCTGGTCAAGCAGACTCAGTTGCTCATCTCCTCGACAGCGAACCGCATGCAGAAGCTCCTGCGGATGCGGGCCCGTCCGAAGCTCCTCCTTGCGACGACCTGGGAGGAGGGCATGGAGCTCTTCGAGCGCTACAAGGGCCATGTCCTCGGGGTCATCTCGGACGTGGGTTTTCCCAGAGACGGCCGGAAGGATCCGGGCGCGGGTACAGCGTTCGCCCGCGCGATCAAGGCCGAGGTGCCTGACATGCCCGTCCTGCTCCAGTCCACCGACGCGTCCAACTTGGCCCAGGCCGAGGACGCCGGGGCCTGGTTCCTTCACAAGCGGTCGGCCCGTCTCCTGGCCGGGGTGCGGGAGTTCATGCGGGACAGCATGGGGTTCGGGGACTTCGTGTTCCGGTCCCAGGAAGGCGTGGAGATCGCCCGAGCCCGGAACCTCAAGGACATGGCTCGGCTGATCTCCGAGGTCCCTCTGGAGGTTTTCCTATACCACGCTCGGCGAAACCACTTCTCCACCTGGCTCATGGCCCGCACCGAGTTTGCGCTGGCACGGTCGATTCGCCCCCGCAAGGTCGAAGAGTTCGAGGACGCTGACGCTGTCCGGGAGTACCTCGTCGAACGGTTCCTGGTTCGGGATAACCACGCTCGCGCCGGTCTGGTCACCGAGTTCATGCGGGGCGAGGACTTGGAGACCGCACATATGTTCGCGCGAATCGGCGAGGGCTCCCTCGGGGGCAAAGGCCGCGGTCTGGCCTTCATGAATTCCCTTTTCACCCGCTACTGCATCGACGAGCATATCTCCGAGGTGCGGATAACCGTTCCGCCGACAGCGATCCTGGCTACAGGGATCTTCGATACGTTCATGGAGGACGGCGACCTCACGGACCTGGCCCTTCGAGAGCAAGATGATCAGGTTATCGCTGATGCATTCCTGACCGCGGGCTTCCCCGACGACGCAGTCGGTGATCTCAGGGCCTTCCTGGACGAGGTCAGGTTTCCCCTGGCCGTGCGCTCGTCGAGCCTCCTGGAGGACGCGTCCTCTCAGCCCTTCGCAGGGGTGTACCGTACCTATATGATTCCCAACAACGACGCGAGCATCGGGGTTCGCCTCGAGGAGTTGCTCGCAGCGATCAAGCTGGTCTACGCGTCGACCTTCTACGCTGACGCCAAGGCCTACATCGAATCCACCCCCAATCGGCTGGAGGAGGAGAAGATGGCCGTGGTGATCCAGCAGGTCGTGGGTCGACACCACGGTGACCTGGTCTACCCCGACCTGGCGGGGAACGCCCGCTCTCGCAACTACTATCCCACTGCCGGAATATCAGCGGACGACGGCGTCGCCTGCACAGCTCTGGGCCTCGGAAATACCGTGATGGACGGCGGCCGCTGCGTCCGCTTCTCTCCGCGGCATCCAGAGAAGCTCCTTCAGTTCTCCTCTGTCCAGGCGACCCTGGACAGCGCGCAGGTGGAGTTCAGCGCGCTGGACCTCTCCAGCGGAAGATCGGAGGGGGAGAGGTCTGATCCGGGTTCCAATCTGGTCACCGTTGGGCTGGACGTGGCGAAGGCTGACGGTACCCTCGGCCCCGTGGGGTCGATCTACTCCCCGGACAACGACGTGATCTACGACGGAGTCAATCGTGCTGGCGTCCCGCTTGTGACCCTCGCCGGTATCCTGAAGGCAGACCTCTTCCCCCTGGGGGAGGTCCTGGACTTCCTGCTGGCCATGGGCTCCGCTGCCTTCGCGTGCCCCGTTGAGATGGAGTACGCGGTTTGCCTGAGGGAGAGCCCCGACGAGCCGCATGAGTTTGGCTTTCTCCAGATTCGGCCCCTCGGGGGAGGCGCGAGTTCGCTGCCCCTGGACCTCGATGGAATTGACGACGACGCGGTGATCTGCACGTCCCGCCGGGCCCTGGGCCACGGCCTTATCGAGGACCTCTGTGATTTCGTCTACGTCCGTCGCGATACCTTTGATCGCGGCCTGACTGAAGAGATAGCGCGGGAGGTTGGGCGTATCAACGCTGCGCTCAAGGCCGCGGGTCGGCGGTACATCCTGGTGGGGCCTGGGCGTTGGGGCACAGCGGACCGCTGGCTGGGGATCCCCGTCTCCTGGTCCCAGGTATCCCAGGTGGGCTGCTTCGTGGAGACCGACCTCGACGACATCAGCGTGGAGCCATCCCAGGGGACCCATTTCTTTCAGAACATCACCTCCCTGGGTATCGGGTATTTCACGCTGAATTTCGCGGGTGAGGCCCCGGGGAGTCTGGACATGGAGTGGCTGGACGCTATCGAGACTGAAACCGAGACGCCTCACCTCCGGCATCTGGTCTTCAACGCCCCCCTTGAAGTCATGGTGGACGCGCGCAGCGGAGTTGGGGTGATAATGAAGCCCTGAAGGTCAAGCAGATCAAAGGGAAATCAGCGTTGTTTCCGCGGACGAAGAATTGGTTTGCTTTCCGGATCGATTTTGATACGTTGCCGTCGTCTTCAGATGAAAGGCGTGACAACAGATAATCGATGTGGAGGTGACACATGTCCGAGGGCGTCTCGACGTTTATGGAGAAGATCATTGCTAGGGATCCTGCGCAGCAAGAGTTCCATCAGGCAGAGCACGAGGTGGTGGAGTCGCTTGTCCCCTACCTCGACAAGAACCCTCACTATGCCAAGGCCAAGATTCTTGAGCGCCTCTGTGAGCCCGAGCGGGTCTTCATCTTCCGGGTTCCATGGATCGATGACGCAGGCGATATACAGATCAACCGTGGCTTCCGCATTCAGATGAACAGCGCGATTGGCCCCTATAAGGGCGGCCTCCGCTTCCACCCCTCCGTGAACCTGGGCATCCTGAAGTTCCTGGCCTTTGAGCAGGTCTTCAAGAACTCACTCACCACCCTCCCCATGGGCGGGGGAAAGGGCGGCTCGGATTTTGACCCCAAGGGCAAGTCCGACAACGAGGTCATGCACTTTTGCCAGAGCTTCATGATCGAGCTGTTCCGCCACATCGGCCCGAACACCGACGTGCCCGCGGGTGACATCGGCGTTGGCGGTCGTGAGGTCGGCTACCTCTTCGGCATGTACAAGAGGCTCCGCAACGAGTTCACCGGCGTCCTCACCGGCAAGGGCCGGAACTGGGGCGGGTCGCGGGTTCGGCCCGAGGCCACAGGCTACGGCGCAACCTACTTCGCAGCGGAGATGTTGGCCACTCGTGATGAGACCCTGGACGGCAAGACCGTGTTGATCTCGGGCTCTGGCAACGTGGCCCAGTACGCATGCGAGAAGAACATCGATCTGGGCGCCAAGCCGGTCACTATGTCCGACTCCAGCGGCTACATCTACGACGAGGCCGGCATCGATCGCGAGAAGCTGGCGTGGTTGATGAACCTGAAGAACATGCGCCGCGGGCGCATCAAGGAGTACGCTGAGAAGTTCCCGACCGCGGTGTACACCCCCGTGGATCCCGCGCTTGATCACAACCCGCTGTGGAGCCACAAAGCCGACTGCGCGTTCCCCTGCGCCACCCAGAATGAGATCAACGCCAAGGACGCGCAGAACCTGATTACCAACGGGATCTCCCTGGTCTCCGAGGGCGCGAACATGCCCACCACTCCGGACGGCGTGAACATCTACCTGGACAACAAGATCCTCTACGGTCCGGGCAAGGCAGCCAACGCTGGCGGCGTGTCGGTTTCAGGCCTTGAGATGTCCCAGAACTCCCTGCGCCTCTCCTGGACGCGTGAGGAAGTCGACGGCAGGCTCAAGGGCATCATGAAGGCGATCCACGGTCAGTGCGTCGAGCACGGCACCGAGGGCAACTGGACCAACTATGTCAAGGGCGCCAACATCGCGGGCTTCGTCAAGGTCGCGGACGCGATGCTCGACCAGGGCGCTGTTTAGAGCCCACCTCGGACTTCCTTTCGTTTCTGTGGGAGGGGCTTCAGCCCCGATTCTCTTGTGGGAGGGGCTTCAGCCCCGAATGCAGCCTTCAGCCAAACCGAATCGGCCCTGAAGGGCCTCCCACAGAACCGCATCGGCCCTGCATGGACCGGTTGAGCCATTACTTCTCACCGCTTATCGGCCGTGCTACGCTCTCGATCAGAGAACGATAGTACGATGATACCAAGGAGTCCGTAATGGCTCGACGTCATCCGGTTCGACCGTCCTGCCCTTCCTGGATCGAAGTGACGGGCTTCAAGTCGATAAAGGAACCTGCACGGGTTGATTTACGCCCGCTCACACTGCTCGCCGGAGCTAACAGCAGCGGCAAGTCGTCGATCTTCCAGCCAC
>CAYOTU010000087.1:9731-10931 GCA_964406905.1 uncultured Myxococcales bacterium
GATCCCGATCCCCTGGTCCTGGGCGGGAACCACGTGGCGTTCACCTCGCTGAATCAGTTCCTGTCACGGGGTCGAGCCAAATCTAGCCAGGTCAACGAGTTCGAGGTTGCGTTCGGTTCCAGGGTTCCCCAAAAGAGGGGGAATGGGGGAGATGAGACCGCCATCGACGTCAAGCTGTCTTTCAGAAGGACGTCATCGAAGAGCGAGCGCCTCGTTGCCAAGACCTCGATTCGTAAGACCGAGACGGAGGATTGGGTTGAAGTAAACGAGGATTCACAGAGAGACCTCCTGAATCTGGTAGGAGTATCCGGTGCGAAGGTCGAGTTCTATGTTCTCAAGCATCGACTCTACTCGGACATCATGTGGAGTGAGAAGAAAGGGCAATTCCGACGGGCACATCGGCTGCCCATCGAGGTTCCCGTTGCCTGGCTTCGAACCATCCTTCATCTGCCAGGACTCCGAGGGCACCGGGATCGCAAGTACCCGATAGCGAAGGTGACGCGAGATCCATTCGCTGGCATTTCGGTTGTCGGTCCGATGCATCCTTACGCTGCGAGTTTGCTTTACGACTGGACAGAATTCGCCGGAGATGAAAAGGCCCGCCCAAATATGAGGAGAGAGGCGACGGAGAACCTCAAACAGGTCAACGAGGCTCTAGGGAGCCTCGGGCTCACCTGGAAGGTCCTGTCCAGATTCGCCAACGCCGCGGAGCTAGATCTGCGTGTCGGCCGCGTACCAACGGCACAGCGAGGAGGCGCGCAGGACCTTGTAGACATAGCCGATGTCGGCTTCGGTCTGTCGCAGGTGCTCCCTGTACTCGTCGGCCTCGCGGCTGCGACACCAGGACAGATGGTGCTCATCGAGCAACCCGAGCTTCATCTCCATCCGCGGGCCCAGCTTGCCATGGGCGGGGTGCTTGCTGCGGCTGCAAATCGCGGCGTGATCGTGGTGGTTGAGACCCATAGCCAACTCATCCTCCGTGCGATCCAGACCCTCATCGCTACGGGCGATCTTCCACTCGACAAGGTGGGGTTGCACTGGTTCACTCGAGATAATGAAACCGGCTGGTCAACGGTGACCACTGCGGACCTGCATAAAGACGGGACCTTCGGGGAGTGGCCGGTGGATTTCCCCGATGTTTTTTCCATGGCTGACGAGCAGTTCATCGACGCGGTCTTCAACGCGGATGGTCCTTTGTGA
>CAYOTU010000088.1:0-10897 GCA_964406905.1 uncultured Myxococcales bacterium
GGACGTCTTCAGGGATCCCGGGACCTGAGTCCTCGACCGAGAGCCGTATGTATTTGCCTGGCTTCACGTCGGGGGGGAGTTCAGGCGAGGTGGTGTCCAGGTGTAGTCGGTGTGCGGAGATCCGTATTCGGCCTCCCTCGGGCATGGCGTCCCGAGCGTTCACCGCCAGGTTGAGCAGGATCTGTTCAACCTGGTTGGGATCCGCGTGGATCACCATCGCCTCAGCCCCGAAATCCGTCTCCAGAGAGACGTCTTCCTGCAGCAGGGGGGCGAGGAGGCCACGGAAGGCCTGGGTCAGCACGCCCAGGTCCACCGGGCGTGGATCGAATGGCTGGTCCCGACTGAAGGCAAGGAGCTGGAGCGTGAGGGTTTCAGCCCGCAGGGTGGCCTGCACGACGTCCTCGCCGTAGCGGCGACGCGGGTCCGCCGACTCCAGCCTCGCCAGGAGCAGCTCCGTGTTTCCGCGAATCGAGGCCAGGAGGTTGTTGAAGTCGTGCGCCACGCCCCCGGCAAGCCTGCCCAGGGATTCGAGCTTCTGGGCCTGGACCAACTCCCCCTGGATCCGCTTTGCCTCATTCTGGGCCAGTACCCGCTGCTCGAACTCCTCCCTGAGGCGCTCGTTGGCCGTGGTGAGGGCCTCGGTCCGCCGTTGGACGCGTTCCTCCAACTTGTCCCGCGCTACCAGGAGGTCCCTCTCGGCCCGGGTCCGGAATCCCAACTCATCGTGCAGCTCTGCGCGCAGCGTATCCAGACGCCGCGCCCGCCCCCACGCGATTAACATGAGGATCAGCACAGCGAGGGAGAGCCCGATGGAGGAGTACATGAGCGCGAGGAGGGAGTTCACCTGGCGGCCGAGTTCCCGGAAGACCGCTACGTTGGATCTGCGTACCAAGTGGGTCATAGTCTTCAAGCTCTTCAGCACCACACGGGCTCGATGGACGAGCGCGTCCTGGCCTGTAGTCCGGAGCTCGAGGCGGGAGCCGAAGATCTCCAGATCCGATTTTACGGTGAGGAGCCCTTGTCGGAGCATGTCGTCCTGAGGTGCCTTTGACAGGAGGGTCCCAAGAATCACGTTGACCTCACCAGCGCGGCGGATCCACTCCCGAGAATCAGGGCGGGGCCGACCTTCCTCCAAGGTTGCGACGATGCCGTCCGTCTCCTTCTCCAGGGCCTCCACCGCTAACATAAAATGCACCCGGTACTCGACGCGATCCCGGAGCGTGTCCACCCGGACGATCAGCAGGATGGCGAAGGCTGCGAGGAAAATGACCACCCCGGCCATCACGCCATGCAGGAGCCCTGCGATGATTCGTCTCGGAAACGTCATTCCAGCGTTGGTCCTCAATGACTAGCATTTCCTGATGATCAAGCATCCCAAATGTAGACTAAGGGCCGATGACAATCAAACAGATTCAAGCAGCCAGCTTCGCATCATGTCGAGTGCTGTCCGGGCGGCGGCGCGGCGGACCGCGTCCCGGGGCGGGCGGAGGCGCTGGAGCTTGTGGAGGGTGTTCGTTGGTGTCGCCAATGCGAAGTGGACCGTGCCCACGGGCTTGTCCACGGAGCCCCCGCCGGGACCTGCGACCCCTGTGATCGAGATCGCAAGGTCAGTCCCGAAGCGCGTCCGCGCTCCCTCGGCCATGGCGCGGGCGCAGGCCTCGCTCACAGCACCGTGCTCGGCCAGCAGGTCTTCCGATACATCCAGGAGCCGGGTCTTCAACGCGTTGGAATAGGTAACCGCCCCGCCGACGTAGACCTCGGAGCTACCAGGGATATCAGTGATCAGGACGCTCACCATGCCGCCGGTGCAGGACTCCGCGGTGGAGATGGTCATGCCCCGGGCCCGCAGTAGCCCAACGACGACCTCACCGAGGGTCTCGGCATCGGTTCCAGAGTTCCGCTCGTAGTCCGCCATGGAGCCCTCCTCGCAGTTCATCGTGATGATAGCATGGTTGAAGGGGCATCCCGTAGGGTGCCGAATGCTGGTGGTTCCGGGGAATGCGCCGTACCATACCCTTGTCAACCTGAGAGAGGTGAACCATGAAGCGTCTTCCCTTGTACCTCATCATCTGTCTCCTGCTGGCTCCGAGCGCGGCCCGCGGCGATGGGCCGGGCTTGACGGTCCATGAGTTCGGGGTGTTCACCTGGGGGGATGGGGTTCTCTATGGCATCCTGGACGAGGAGGTCCCGCGTTTCATCAAGGACGCTTGCGTCGTGACGCGGCCGCCCTCGCTCAAGCCCGAGCCTCCGCGGCCGAATCCGCGCCCCGTGCGGAAGCCCCTTGTCTACTTCCACGGGGCGCCGACCTCGGACGTGGATATTGTGGTTAACTTCAAGAGCGGGCGGGCGTCGTGGGTCTACCCCTGCGGAGACGTCCCGGATCCCGTGACCGTGGAGTGGAAGGGGCTGTCCCTGGCCAGGGACGCAGTCCACCCCATGCCGGATCCGGGGCCGTCTCCGGCCTTCGAGTGGATCCACCTCGCCCGGAGGCCGGCGGCCCTGCATGTGGTGGGTGCGAAGCAGTCGGAGAAGTTCCTCTTCTACGACGGCCTCCTGACCGGTCCTACGCCATTGGAGATTCGCCGCCGCGGTGACAGGCTCACCCTTGTCAACCGGACGGACAATCCGCTGTACGACATCCTCGTGGTCCACCGGGAGGGGGGCGGCGCGGCGACTGTCTGGCTGGCCGATGGCGGAAAGGGAATCCCTGTGGACGGCTCGGTGGAGGTGACCCTCCCGGCGAAGGAATCGATTACAAAGAACTTTGAGGCCGGCATGACCGGGGCCCTGGCCGAGCGCCTGAAGGGTGCAGGCCTCCACCAGGACGAGGCCCTGGCCATGGCAGAGATGTTCGAGTCCGAGTTCTTCGGACGGGACGGGCTCCGCATCATCGCCCGCATGCCCCAGGCGACCTACGACGACCTATTGCCCCTTACCATGACCCCCGCACCGGCTGAGACCGTTCGGGTGGGATTGATCGAGATGATCGTGGAGTAATCAACCTGCCGTATCTCTTGATCTCACGACCATAGGCTGTTCTACTCAATTCGCACGGCATACCATGGCGGAGGGCGCGGTGAAGATTTCCCCGGATATTGTGGGCCTGGAGGTTCCCGAGCGGAAGCATCGGGTCCATTGGCGGGAGACGACGAACTTTGCGGCTGCGGTAGGGGACACCAATTCTCGCTACACGGACGACACGGTCAAGGGCGGTCTCGTGGCGCCGCCTCTCTTCGCTGTGGCCCTGACCTGGCCCATTCTCAGCGGGCTCTCGGGGCTCATCCCCGACGCGCTCACCCCGGACATCGTAGCGACCATGGTCCACGCGTCGGAGCATCTGATTTTCCACGAGCCGATCCGTCCCGGGGACAAGCTCCATATCAGCGCTCGAATCGAAGGCCTCGTTCCCACTCAGGCCGGTGCGTTCCTCATCGTCCGGGCCGAGGCCCGTATTCCAGGGCGGGGGCCCATGTTTACAGAGTACGGCGGCGTGCTCTTCCGGGGCGTAAAGGTGGACGGTGACGCCCGCCTGGCCAGCAAGATCCCCGAGGCCCCGCGGCCCCTCGGCGATGCCCAGCCCCTCTGGCAGACAGAGTTCCCCGTTGAGCGCCACATGCCCTTTGTCTACGACGGCTGTACCGGGATCATCTTCCCGATTCACACCTCAGTCCGAGCCGCGCGCCAGGCCGGGCTGCCGGATATCGCGCTCCAGGGCACCGCTACCCTCGCGCTCGCCGCGCGCCAGGTGGTGAACTCCGAATGCGGCGGCGTCCCCTTCGCGCTCAAAGAGATCGCATGCCGCTTTACGGGGCTCGTGATCCCTGGTGCGCCAGTGCACTTCCGGCTCCTGGGCAGCGACCGCATCGGCGAGCGTACAGGCATCTTCTTCGATGTCCTGGCCAACAAAGATAACCCCGCGCTCAGCAACGGCTTCGCATCAATCGAAAACCAATGATGTCTAATTCTGATCCTGCTCGATGATGCTGAACTCAACCCGCCGGTTCTGGGCGCGGCCTTCCTTGGTGGCGTTGTCGCCGATGGGCTTGTCCTCGCCGAAGCCCACCGCGACGAGGCGCGCAGGCTCGACGCCCTTGTCCGTTAGGTATTTCACCACCGCGTCGGCCCGCTTCTGGGAGAGACGCTGGTTGGTCTTGGCCCGCCCCTTTTCGTCGGTGTGACCCTCGACCTGGACCTTCTTGATCCGCTGGTACTGGATGAAGACATTGGCCACCTGGTCCAGGAGTTCGAAGGAGTTTTTCAGGATCGTGGCCTTGCCCGACTTGAAGTTGACCTTCTCCAGGATCTCGATCTTCGCGGCCTTGATCACGACCTTGGCCTTGTCCGGGCAGCCGTCCTTGTCGTCCAGGCCGTTAAAGATCTCCTTCTCGTTCGGGCACTTGTCCTTTGTGTCCGGGATGCCGTCAGCGTCGTTGTCGAGATCCGGGCAGCCGTCCTGGTCCTCGAAGCCGTCCTTGTCCTCGGCCTTGTTGGGGCACTTATCCGATGCATCAAGGATGCCGTCCTTGTCGTTGTCCGGATCCGGGCAGCCGTCCTCGTCCTGGAACTTGTCCTTGTCCTCGGCCTTCCGGGGGCATTTGTCATCCGCGTCCAGGATGCCGTCGTTGTCGTCGTCCGGGTCGGGGCAGCCGTCCTTGTCCTGGAAGCCGTCAGCGTCTTCGGCCTGCGTCGGGCACTTGTCCACGTCGTCGGTGATGCCGTCGCCGTCCGTGTCGTCCGGCGGGGTGTACTTGGGCCAGTACGCGACTTCGCCGAAGACCCGGTAGCCCACTGAGCCGTAGCCTTCAGTGAACGCGCTGCCGCCGCCCAGGCCAAAGGTCAGGCCTCCATCGGTCACGTAGCGCATGCCCAGATCACCCTCGACCCGGTTGGTGTTCGCGTCCGAGTAGAAGGAGTTGGCGCTGGTGTAGGTGTTGACCTCGCCGATAGCGTAGAGGTTCTCCCGCCACAGGGGAGCCGCGAGGCCACCGCCTAGGTGGAACTCGTCCTCCACCTTGAGGATCGACAGGGTCTGGTCCTTGCGCATGCGGTAGCCGGTGTTGAGGGCCAGCTTCCAGCCCTTGATGTACATGTCCAGGATCAGGGTCGGAGTGAAGGTCACGCCGGCCTCTCCGGTGAAGTTTCCGGCCTGCGCGGTCGGGAAGGTCAGGGGCAGGGCCAGGCCCACGCCGAACCCGTACTTCTTGGAGTCCAGGAAGATGAACTTCGGGTAGAGCGCGATGTCACCCATGGAGAACGCGGACACGTCCGTCGGTCCCACTGAGCCGGTGGAGTCGCTGCCGTTGTACAGGAACAGTGGGATGTCCAGGCCCAGCGAGATGTATTTCCACAGGGATATGGAGCCCATGAGGTCCGCTGTGAGTTGGCTCGTTACGACGCCGTCCTCGCCGCCGGCCAAGTTGTAGACCAGTGGGTTTGAACTGAAGTTGAGCATCATGCCAGCGCGCCATTTCAGGTGATCGGCCGCGTCGTTGGTGCGGATCGTCCACATGTCGTTGATATGCGGCGAGGGCCGGAAGGCCTGTACGTTGAAATTGACCTCCGCCTGCGCTGGCGCGGCCGCAATAAACAAGGTGGCAAGCAGCAAGCTGGCCAGTGTGTTACGAATGCTCATCGTTACTCTCCTGAAAATAATTTCACATCATGGAACATTGCGACACAATATACTCATCTTTTTCTGCTTGGCAAGTCCTCCTGTCCGGCGCCATTGAAAAGAAGATTCTGATCCATAAACTGAGGAGAGACCGACGAAGGAGGTTTCTTGCGCGTCGTCCCGACCATCCTGACCCTGGCCCTCATCCTGTTTACCGGGTGCAGTCTCGATCCCTTCGCAGGGCGCGTCGCACCTGAGGGCGGGCGCGTGCACACGGGCCTCATCGGTGGGCCTGCCGGGGACGCGTCCGGCGACATGGGAGACGCGAGCGCTGATCCGGGGTTCCACGTGACCCTTGTCGACCCGCCTCGAGGCAACCCCGCGGGGGGCGACACCGTCACCATCGAGGGCGGCGGGTTCAGCATGGGCTGCCAGGTTTTCTTCGCTGGGGTCTCCGTACGAGAGCTGTACTTCGTTAATACAAAGACCCTCATGGTGGTCACGCCGGCCAACCCCTCGGGCCTGGCGGACGTGGTCGTGGAGAGCCCCGGCGGCGACACGGCTGTGGCCGCGGACAGCTTCCTCTACGCTGCGGATATCTCGGTCACCTCCGTCTCGCCGGATCGAGGCCACATTGAGGGTGGCACCCCGGTGACCGTGAAGGGCAGCGGTTTTCTGGAAGATACGGTGGTTCTTGTGGGCCACCGTATCCTTATGCAGACCGAGGTCCTGGACGAGAACACCATCGTAGGGATCACCCCGCCCGGGGACGTGGGCGGCGCGGTCACGGTCTTCGCTGGGAACATCGGCGGCGTCGCTATCCTCGAAGGCGGTTTTGTCTTTACCGTCGCTCCTCAGATACATTACGTATCACCGGCCATGGGTCCTGTTGCGGGCGGCGCTGAGGTGCGCCTCGATGGACGGTGGCTCGCTTCGGTGAACCACGTCTGGTTTGGAACCCGGGCAGGAGAAATCCTTGGCAAGGACAACCACCATATCGAGTTGCGCACGCCAGCGTCCGAGGGCGAGGGTGCGGTGGACGTCCGTGTGGATGGGAGCTGGGGGGCAGCGGTGTTACCCCACGGCTACTCATACGTGGACCCCGGCGCGCACGATGCCCTGGTGCTCCTCGGGGTCCACCCGGATCAGGGCGACACAACGGGCGGCGAGACCGTCGAGTTGGTCGTCTGCGGGCAGGGAGTTGGAGACACGCCGAGCGCGACCTTCGGCGGCCTGGATGCTCCGGTGACCGTAGCGGACGCGGCGCTCTGCCGTCTGGTGGTGACGACGCCTCCAGGTGCGGCCGGTCCTGTCGATGTCCGCGTGGAGAAGGGTGGCGTTGCCGACACCCTGCCGGGCGGTTTCGAGTACGTGCGCAGCTTTATGGTGGACCAGGTGGCCCCCGCCGCGGGGCCCGTCGCCGGCGGAACCCGGGTGACGGTCTCCGGTACGGGCTTCGATGGGGTCATGGCCGTCCGTTTCGGCCCCCTCTGGGGTGCGAATTTGGTGGTCGAGGGCGACGGGGCCCTCGAAGTGACCACCCCGCTGGGGGTGCCGGGCCTGGTGGACGTGACCCTGGTCCGGGGGGACGGTGAGATTGTAACCCGGCCCGGGGGCTTCGAGTACCTGGCGGACGCACCCCTCGTGGTCCTGATAGAGCCGGTCTACGGCTCCCAGGCGGGCGGGACCATGGTCACCGTCGTGGGCGCGGGCTTCGGGCCGGCCAGTGCGGTCCGTTTCGGGGACGTATACGCCAAGGAGACCGTCTTCCAGAGCCCGACGGAACTGTGGGCTTGGACCCCATCCGGCGCGGTGGGCACCGTGGACGTCACGGTGGAGACAAGCCTGGGGGATGCTGTCCTGTCCAAGGCCTTCAGCTACTTCGACCCCGGCGCCTACTGGGGCGGCGGCACCTGGGGCGGTCACATCGACGGTGCGGTCAACATCACCGTCCTGGACAGCTACGAGATGGACCCTCTGGAGAATGCCTGGGTGATCATCGGGGACTCCGAGACCTCTCCATGGCAGGGCTGGACCGACAGCCGCGGCCAGATCACCTTCTCCGGCCCCAGCTTCTACGGTCCCGTGGACATGCACACCACAAAGGTCAAGCACGACGCAGCCTCGGTGGTGAATTTCGACGCGGAGAACGTGACGGTCTACCTGGTCCCCGAGGATCCCCCGCCCGAGGAAGGCCCCACTGACCCGCCGCCGGACCCGCCGCCTCCCGGTCGCGTGAGAGGGGAGGTCGTCAGTCTCAACAAGTACGTGGTGGTCCCGCCCGGGAACTGCCTCCACCAGGATTGGATCCCGGGCGGGGCCTGCGCGCCCTGCGTGGATGACGCGGACTGCGATGACGGCACCTGCCGGGAGATGGCTGACCAGGGCAGCTTTTGCACAACCTCCTGCGTGGACGACGACGATTGCCCCGGAGACTTCCTCTGCGCAGGGGGAAGCCTGGACGGCAACTGGTGCTTCCCACCAGCGGGGGAGCGGGCGGTCCACTGCGAAGTCACCCGGACCAGCATCTACCTGGGTTGGGGTATGAACGACGCCCTGAACTGGCTGGATCCGGATGAACCGAAGTTTGATCTGGAGGACACCCGCCTCGGCGAGGTGGCGGTGGTCTGTTTCGGCGGGTACGTCGAGGCGGGAACCGGGGACTTCGTCCCTCTGGCCATGGGTGTCAAGCGTCATATCATGGTTGGGCCCGGTGCTGACGTGCAGGATCAGAACATCTACCTGGGTATTCCCCTGAGCAGAGAGCTGCGCCTCCGTATGGATCATCCACCAATGTTCGAGCCGGGCACGGGTTACTACCGTGTCCGGGCCTATCTGGACTTCGGCGCCGACGGTGTGGTGGATCTGCGACAGGGCATCGACTCCTACACGCCCGAGGACATCCGCTTTCGGCATCTTCCGGAGGAACTGGCGGGGGATATCTACGACGCGGAGTACGTCTTCGTGGCAGGGGCCTATTCCAACACCCAGGATGACACCCCCTACTCTGTGGTCTTCTATAACGGCGTAACGGAGTTGGACGCGCAGGCGGCCTGGACCCGGGAGGGCGCACCCTGGGCCGTGTCCCATGGAGCACCCGTGGCGCCCCTCCTGGCTGTCTGCGAGGCAGCGGACGGTCATATTGCGGTGGGCCAGGATGGCTTGGTAGCGCGCTACGACGGCGTGGGCTGGGGGGCACAGCCGAAGCTCGTGGGCTTGGATCTCCTGGGCTGCGCCACCGGTCCCGGCGGGGACGTGGTCGTGGTGGGGGAGGGGGGTGCGGTTCTCCTGCGCGAAGGCGATCAGTGGAGCCTTGCCGGGACGGTCACCGACAGGATCCTCCGGGCCGTAGCCTGGACCGACGCGGGGGTAATCGTCGCGGCGGGACCCCAGCGGATTGTACGCTTTGACGACGCGTGGACCGGGACCAAGGTCACCTTCGACCTCCACGGTGCGGCCGCGTCCGGCGCCACGGCCTGGGTGGCGGGAGAAGGGGGCGTGATCCTGCGAAGCGAGGGACCGGCCTGGGTCCAGGAGTCTGCACCCGACGATCGTGACCTCCTCACCATGGCGGGGCTTGCGGACGGCCACGTGATCGCCGCGGGGGACGGCGTGGTCCTTTTGCGGAGCCCGAGTGGCTGGGTCGACCTCGGGGCCCCCGATGACCTGCGCTACGTAGCGGCGGATGGGGAGGCCCCCAACGACCTCTGGCTCGTGGCGGAGGGAGGGGCCCTGGTTCACCGGATCAGCGACACCTGGGTGGTGGAGTATCCCGCTGAGGCGCTGGAGTTCACCGACATCGTCGCTGGGCCGGGCAAGGTCCTTGCAGTGGGCGCGCCCGCACTCCTCTTCAAACCCTTTCAGCATTTTCCCGTGTTCTCTAATCCAAAGGAGGATGGTCCCTGGGGCGATCTGCGTCTGACCTGGAACAACGGCGACGGCCCCGTTCCGAAGTTCCACACGATCTCCATTGCGGACGAGTCAGGCAGGACCTTCTGGCGTCTCACGATTAACGGACCGGCGCGTGACGTGTTTCTCCCGGATTTCAAGGCAGCGGCAGGATGGACCCCGGTGAAGGCCGGTACCAAACGGATCCGCATCTACAGCATTCATAAGGACGACTTCAACATCGACGAGTTCGATTGGAGCGACCTTAGCACTTATCGGTGGCGCGCGTGGGCATACGACATGATCCTCTTCGACTGATCCCTCTGGCTTTCATGCTCCTGCTCCTGGCGGCCTGCGACGGTGGTGCCGGGGGCGGCGGCGAGTTGGATCCCCTGGACCTCGTCCCTTGGGGCGGCCACGAGGACGTGGTTGAAGCCCCGCCGGACACGATCCCCGTTCCGGCGGAGACGGCCGGCGACGAGGACACAGCTCCGCCGCCGCCGTCACCCTGTGCCCCCCCGGTGGAGGATCCGCTGCGGATCTTCTTCTCCCGTAACGTTCTCGAATACCAGGGAGCGGAGACCCTCTGCGCGGGCCAGAACCTGGGCCTTCGGGTGGGCGAGCTGATCGTTGCTGCCGAGGATCGGGTGGAGTTGGCCGGCATGGAGGTCCAGGACGATCTGGTGGTGGACGCGCTGTCTGCCGCGGCGACAGCGGGCGTGCAGGTCAGGGTCTTCCTGGACGACGGGTACTATCAGCCCGAGCAGTTCGACGGCCTTGCGCGTATGGAAGCGGCTGGAGTAGCGATGTTTCACGATGGTCCGGGGACCCCGCTGATGCACAACAAGTTCGTGGTGGTGGACCAGCGCTGGGTCTGGGCCGGCTCAGCGAACTTCAGCCACTACGACGCTATCTCCAATGCGAACGCTGTCGCGCTCTTCGATAGCCCGGCCATGGCCCAGATCTACGGTGTGCGGTTCGACGCACTCTGGGGCGACGGCGTGGACTACGCCACCAGCGACGCGCATACCTGGCAGGAGGGCAACCCGGCCACGGCCACGGTTGACGGTGTCCCGATAGAGGTTTGGTTTACACCAAACTGGGACGCGGTGGAGCGTTTAGTCGAGCTCATCGAGGGTGCGGAGGAGACTATCCATTTCGAGATCTTTGCGTTCACCCTGGACTCGATCCGCGCCGCGTTGGACGCGCGCTGCGGCGAGGTGGAGATCATCGGCCTCTACGACCAGGACCAGGACACGGGCGCGTCCGTAGCGTCTGATCCATGGTGCGCTGACGCCCTGGTCCTGCCAGCCAACCTCCAGGGTTCAGGAGGATACAACAAGCTCCACCACAAGCTCCTGATTGTGGACGGCGCTACCGTGGCCTTCGGGTCCATGA
>CAYOTU010000089.1:0-10892 GCA_964406905.1 uncultured Myxococcales bacterium
GCTACGTATTTTGCTGCCTGCCATGCTCCTTCCGTTCGTGGTGCCAGCGGTTGCATCGGTCTGGCGTCCGGTCTACCTCCCCGGGCGCTACGAACTCCTGGCCTACGGACCTTTCCTGATATTCTGGGGGCTTGGCGTAGAGGTCCTGCTGAATGCGTTTCCCGCAGTGCCAAGGCTCTATGCCTGGCTTCTTGCCGGGATACTCACAGCCGGTGCGATGGTTCCTTCTTCAATGGCATTCCTGACCACGGATCGCACCAACCCGATGGAGAGGATTGGAAAGCATTTGGAGGAGGATGCCCCCGGGGAACCGGTGGTCACCGTGGGCGTCGCCTGGGCCCCGTTGGAGTACCAATTTTGTCTCCGGCGGGATCACCGGAGTCACCTCAGTCATCCGCGGGATATTGCGTTTGAGCACCCGGGCTGGTTTGTAGCAGCGCAGTACGACCGGAAGGGGCTGGGGGTTGAGGCCCGTGAGACCCTGGACGACCTTATCGTCCGCCTTGGGGGAGCGCCGGGGATCTGGGTGGTCGTCGGTCTGGACCCGGAAGGCGCGATGGCGCAGCCGCAGTTGGTCGGGACCCTGTGGGGCACCCTGCTGGCTGCTGGCTGGGTCCCCGGTCCCCCCGAGGTTTATGGTTCGATTGGTCTGGTGCGGTTCCGACCGCCGGAGTCGGAGAGACAGGAGATATAGACGTTACGGTCGGTGCTTCGGTCGCCAGAGTGTAAAGTTCTTTTACTTTGCCAGGCAGTGTGTCAATCTTGTTATTAGGTGGTCAGGTAATGCACATGGAGGATCGTCGTGCGCCTCATTGTCTCCGTGTTTCTGGTCCTCGTTGTTCTCTGCGCGTTGCCTGGTTGTCGGAGTTCGGGCGCGTCCGCTGACGCGTCTTCCTCTTCCCCGGATCCCGAAGAAGCGAAGGCCGTGGCCGCGGCCCTGGCTCGTTGCGAGATAGCGGGGGACAGCGCGTGCGTAGCGCGACGTCTGAATCTTGACGCAAAGGCAGCGGTTCTTTTCGGTGACCTCTGGACCGCGGCGTCTGCGGAGCCTCGGGCCGCTACTCGGGCCATGTTGCTGGGTCACTTCATGGCCGCAGCGAAGAAGTTGAGGACGCGTCACTTCGACGGAAAGATCGGGGAGTTCACCGCTACGGTCGACGAGCCGGACCTCGTCGTCGTCACCGAGGAGGGGGAGGGCCTCCGTCTCGAATACCGGGTGATCCGTCAGGACGGGGTTTGGCGTGTCGCTGATCGGATTCGGATCAGCGGGAAGCACCGGGCGGATCCCGGAGTCCTGGTGAAAAAGTTTCTCAAGGACTTCGAGGCGAATGAGGGACGCGTAGCGACCCTCGATGACGTCAACCAGGGGCTCCCGGAGTTCTTGGGGACCCACCGCGCGCGGACGATTCGCATCCCCAAGGGACGGCGCGGGAGGCCATGAGCGGCAAGGTCACAAAGCCTGGGGATCTGCTGGCCGGACGATATGTGGTCGAGCGCGCGCTCGGCGCGGGGAGCATGGGTGAGGTGGTCCTCGCCCGGGACACAGCGCAGGACGATCTCCCGGTAGCGGTGAAGCGGGTTAAGGATCCCCGCGCGATTCAGTGGCTCAAGAACGAGTACGAGACCCTGGCGCTCCTCTCCCATCCGAACATCCCGAAGACCTGGGATTTCTGCTACGACCGTTCTCTGCGCAGCCACCTTTTCAGCGTCGAGTTTGTCCCGGGCGTTCCCTTTTGCGAGGCCCTGGAGGGAGCATCCTTCGAGACGCTGGTGGACTACACCGTGCGCCTCTGTCGAGCGTTGGGCTATGTCCACAGCCGTGGGTACATCCACTGCGACATCAAGCCCGAGAACGTCCTGATCGAACGAGACGACGATGGGAACCTCGGCGAGTTGAAGCTCCTGGATTTTGGTCTGGCGATGCACGCTCCGCAGGAGTCACAGCCAGCGCGTGGCACCCTGTACTACATGGCCCCGGAGTGGTTCTCCGAGGGGGTGCCATCTCCCGCGTCGGACTGGTATTCCGTGGGGATGCTCCTCTACTACGCGACATTCGAGCGCCTGCCTTTCCCGGACGAGGTGGACGCTATCATAAGCTTTCACGTCAACGACCCCCTGCCGATCCACGAGGCAGAGGGCGTCCCCGGCTGGTGGGGTGCGTTGCTCCTGCGTCTCACGGCCAAGGACCCGGTGGAGCGCCTCTCGGATCCACTCCATCTGGTCCGGTTCATCAACCGCAAGGGGAGCTACCAGCACCGTCTGGAGTCCTCGGTTGTGGGAGAGAGTCCTTCAGCCGGGGGGGCCTGGCTGGGGAGGGAGGGGGGCCTGGAGTCCCTCCTGGCCTGGCTGCGAGCGGCAGTGGATCCCGATACGGAAAATCCCGACGAGGTGGTCGCCCGGGTCCGGGGCGGGGATGGAGTGGGGAAGACCCGGTTCCTTGAGGAGGTGAAGCGCCTCCTACAGATGGAGGGCCACGACGTCCTCTATCTGGGTCTTTCCGGGGGCGGAGAGCCCGCTGTGCGCCTCGCCCACACCCTCTCCACCCGCCTGGGGAAGCCTGAGGCCCAGGCAGAGGGCGAGGCCCGGGAGATCGCAGGCCTGGTCGGAGAGGCGGTGGAACTGGCCCTGGAGGCAGCGCAAGAGGGGCCCCTGGTCCTTCTTCTGGACGACGTGGACCGCGGCGGGCTTACGGGCCCCGCCGTCTTCTCGGGGATCGCCCGTGCGCTGGAGTTTGCGCGGATGACCGGTGAGGGGGTACCCCCTCTTGCGCTCGTGGGAGCCGCCCAGACCGGGGCCCTGGTACCTGCCGGTTTAGACGGACTGGCCTTCGACGTGGAGGTCGGCCCCATGACCCGGCGGGAGTTGGGGCAGTTCCTGGCCATGCAGTTTTCCTCAGAGCCCCTGCCCGACGTGCTCATGGATGACCTCTGGGCCGTCGCGCACGGGAATCCGCGCTGGGCTACCGAACTGGCCGCGTGGATGCTTCAGGCCGAGGTCGCCCGGATAAGCGGGGGGCGGTGGGAGCTGGACGCGCTGCGACGGCGGGAGACTGGACTCCCCGAAACCATGGAGCAGGCTATACGCGGCGCCATGGCCGCGCTGGGGGAGGTGGAGCAGGGAGTCCTGGCAGCGCTCGCAGCATCGGGTTCGCCACTACGTATGGATCATCTCGTCACAGCGGTCGGGCATTCGCCTTGGGATGCGGAGGCCTCGGTGGAGCGCTTGGTGGAGCGCGGCTACGCCCGCTTCGAGCCCGTCGGCAGGACCTTCCTGCCCGTGGTGGACAGCCCGTCCATCCAGCGGATGGTAAGGGAGGTCATCGGCGAGGAGGCCTGGCGCACTACCCACGGTGCGCTGCTGGACGCGCTGGGCGACCCCGACGCGCATGCCCGCCGTCGGCCCGCGGAGGTGGTACACCACGCGTTCGGCGCCGGGCGACTCGGCCTGGCTCGGCGTTGGGCCCTGGATGGGGTACGGGAGCTGATCGATCGTTGCGAGTTCGAGCGCGCTGACAAGGCGACCGAGGTAGCACGCGACGCGGGCAGCGACCCGGCGGAGGTGACGCTCCTCCAGGTTCGGATCGCCACCTTCACCGGCCATTACCAGGACGGGATCAAGCGTGTCTGGTCCGCGTTGGAGATAGGGGAGTTGGACACCGGGGCTCGGACCCTCCTCATGGAGGCCCTGGCAGAGCTATACTTCCGTAAGGGTGAGTACAAGGAAGCCCTCGGGATGCTTGACGGCGCTGCCACCCTGGCCGACGACGCGGGGGCCAGACGCCTGGCCGCGCTCCGGGCCCGGGTCCACCTGTACCGGGGTGATCACGATGAGGCCCTGGCCGCGGGTGAGGCTGCTGTGGGCGACGATGATCTGGAGCCACTGAGCAGGTGTCGTGGGCTTAACATTATCGGGTTGATCCGTTCGTACCAGGGGGATTTTGAGCGGGCCGAGGACGCGCTGCTGGCCGCGAAGTCAGGCTTGGCCGCGTGTGGGGACCGCATGGACCACGCGTTCGTCCTCAACTCCCTTGGACTCCTTTACCAGAAGAGAAAGGACTACGACGAGGCCGAACGCCACTACCGGGAGAGCCAGGATCTTGCTCGGGCCGCGGGCTCCGCGGAGCGCACCAATGTTGCGGGGATGAACCTGAGCGTCCTCCTCCAGGAGCGGGGCCGCTACGCGGACGCGATCAGCCAGTACCGGACGACCCTGCGTCAGGCCTACCGTATCGAGGACACGAACCTGCTGATGCGGATATACTCCAACCTGGGGAATGTCCACCGGTACCTGGGGATCCTTGACGGCGCTCGGGAGTGGGCCGACCGCTCCCTCGTGTTGGCCCAGGCCACGCAGACCAAGCTGATGATCGGGCTCAACGGAATCCTCATCGGAGAGATCGACCTCCTGGCGGGCCGGTCCGATCGAGCCTTGGCCAGGACCCGGGAAGCCATGGCCCTCTTCGAAGAGATCGGGGTCCTGGACGAGACCGTGGAGTGCCTGATCGACCTGGCCGCCTGCCATCTGGAGTTGGACGCGACCAAGGACGCGCTGGCCTGCGCCCGAGACGCAGCGCATCGTAGCCGGGATGGCCACCTCCCGAATCATCTTCTGCGGATTCTCCTTCTGCTGGCCCGCATCGGTCTGGATGCACCGGACGCGGCGCCGGATCTGGACGTGGACGACATTCTGGACGAGGCCCGGGGCCTCCTGGACGGCGCCGGTACTCCGGAGTTGGCCTGGCGAACCTATCTCCTGAGCGCACGCCGGGCGGTGAAGCGGGGCACGGGCGCGCCGGATACGGCCCTGACCCTGATGGATGCAGCGCTTGAAGACCTCACAGCCTCGGTGCCCGAGGCCTACCGTCGGGCCTTCTTCGCCCGCCGGGATCGGGCAGCTCTCATGGAGGATATGGGCTGCTTGCGCCAGGCCTCGGCCGGGCTGGGGCGAACCATGGCCGTCGGAGAGCTGCTCCCCGTTGGTCCAGTGTCGTCCTCTGTGGAGGATCTGCGCCTCACCCGCAGTCTGGTGGAGATGAACCGACGTCTGGCGGACGTCACAGACCTTGAGCAGGCCCTCGAGATCACGGTGGACACGATGATCGCGCTGGCGGACGCTGAACGCGGCTTCGTCCTCTTGCGCCGGGATGAGCGCTTCAGCGTCGTGGTGGCCCGGAACCTGGACGGGGACGCGATCCGCCGCAGCAAGGCGAAGGTCAGTCGGTCCATAGCCGACCTGGTGCTCGAGTCAGGGGAGCCCATCGTCCTCGACGACGCTGGAGAAGACGAGTACTTCTCCACCCGGGAGAGCGTCATGGCGCTGCGGGTGCGGAGCATAGCGTGCCTTCCTCTGGTTGGGCAGCAGGGGGTCTTGGGCGCCATCTATTTGGACAATCGCTTCCAACCCGGGCTGTTCACTGAACGGGTCGTGGGGATTCTGGACATCTTCGCGCGGCAGGCCGCGCTAGCCATCGAGAATGAACTCCTCCATGAGCGAAATCGGGAGATGGTGGACGAGCTGGTCAACTCGAAACAGGAGGTGGAGCGACTCAACAAGCGTCTCAAGGAGGAGATCCAGGTCCAGAAGCTGGTCCTGGACGAGACGCGAGAGGAGCTGGGGCGGCGCCAGGAGGCCCTGGAGGAGCGGTTCCACTTCGGCCAGATCGTTGGACAGTCCCGACCGATTCGCACGATGTTCGAGGCCATGTCTCGTATAGCCCGCACCGACGTCTCCGTCCTGATCCTGGGGGAGAGCGGTACGGGCAAAGAGCTGGTAGCGAGGGCATTGCACTACAACGGCCCTCGTTCGTCCGCGCCTTTCGTAGCGGTGAACTGCGCTGCCCTCCCCGATAACCTCCTGGAGTCGGAGCTCTTCGGCCATGAGAGGGGCGCGTTCACCGGCGCTGTCGCTCGCCGTAAGGGCTTGTTTACCGTAGCGGACGGAGGCAGCCTCTTCATGGACGAGGTCGGGGACATGAGCCACGCGATGCAGACCCGGCTCCTGCGCGCGCTCCAGGAGGGGGAGTTCGTCCCGGTGGGTGCGGAGGAGGCGCTCAGCGCGGATGTGCGGATTATCGCAGCGACGAATCGAGATCTTGAGGCCATGGTCAAGGAGGGCGGCTTTCGGGAGGATCTCTACTACCGCCTCAACGTAGTGCGGATCCTGGTGCCGCCTCTGCGGCGCCGCACCGAGGATATCCCCCTGCTGGTAGACAGTTTTTTGACGACCTATTCCGAGCGCCATGGACTGGACGTGCCGGTGCGCATAGCAGACGACGCGCTCAAGGCCCTCATGCTCTATTCCTGGCCCGGCAACGTACGGGAACTCCAGTCCACGGTCTGGACCGCGGCGGTCTTTGCTGAGGACGACGTGATCACCCTGGGTTCACTGGAGTCCCGCCCCGAGGTCCTGGAGCCTGTACGCGGCGTGAACGACACGCCCGCCGCGCTGGACACGATCAACCTCCGGGACCTGGAGCAGCGCTCCATCCGGGAAGCCCTGCGTCAGACCGGCGGTAACAAGGCTCAAGCAGCCAGACTCCTGGGCATCTCCCGCCGCGCCCTCTACAACAAGATCGAGGCCTTCAACATCTCCTGATCTGCGCTGAATTGACTTCTATCTCCGGAGTCGTATTTTGTATCGCCTCTTCGCGAGGCGTAGACTGTGTGACGGAGGTGGGCGATGCGAAATCAAGTTAGGACAAGCGTTGCTATAGCCTTGGCGTTGGTTCTCGCTGGAGTCGGTGGTTGCGATTTTCTGCTTCCCGGGGCCGGGGATCCGGGGTACACGCCCTTTTTCGATCCGCCCACTGTGGAATTGCAGCAGGCCGCGCTGACCGAGTACCCCGGCATCGATGACCTGGGCGCGTGGTATTGTCCGGAGCTCATCGGCCAGGGCGGGGACATTGCATGCGACCTGCTCCTGGGACCCGCTCCAGCGACTGAGGACATGCAGTTCCTCTTTCAGGTAGGTATCGACGTCTCCAACCCCAACAGCTATCCCCTGCCAGCGGTGGAGCTGCTTGTCTCCCTGACCCTCTTTCCCGACGTAGCCGACCAGACCCTCGGCGCGCTCTGCCTGGGGTTCTGCGATGAGCACGATTCGGACTGCTCCCCTGAGCCTCTAGAGGGTCAGTGTTCCTCCGATGAGCCCGAGCTGATCACCATCGACGACTTCGGCGCAGCAGCCCTGAACCTGCTCTTTGCAGTGGTGACCGAGGGGGACGGCCTGGTCCCGCCTGAACTGCGGATCCGCACGATCCCCGCCGGAGAGTCGGGGACCATGTATATTGCGCTTGGCGTCGGCGTCCAGGCGATGCTTGACCTCCTGGAGGTGGTGTTCTATGACCACTGGGATGAGTATGTCGACGCTGGTGATTTTTCCATGATCGTCCCCTACCGCGTCGAGGGTACCCTCTGGTTTGTCATCGAAGGTCTCGGCAAAATTCCAATCTCCTTCGGCCCACTCGATGGGGAATGGATCATCTGACTCTTGCGCGGGAGTAGTTGCACCCGCTATCCTATCTCTCCAAGCTGGAGAGAACATCATGAGTACTCATTTGTGGTTTCCCGCTACCCTGGCGTTGGCCCTCCTTCTGGCCGGGCCTCTGCGTGCTGACCCTGAGCCAGGCTGTGCACCCTCCGCTGAGCCCGGCTGCGGCGGGTGCCTGTGCGAAGCCTGCGTGTGCTCCGTGGATCCGTTCTGCTGTACTTCCGAGTGGGATCCCATGTGCGTCGTCCGTTGCATTGACCAATGCGGCGGGTGTGGTGCGGCCTCTTCCTGTGGCGACGGCGTCTGCGCGCCCGACGAGGGCTGTGACACCTGCCCCTTCGACTGCGGCGACTGTCCCGTTCCCTGCGGAGACGTCACGGTTCAAGGATGCTGCATCGACGACAAGCTGGTTCTATGCGTAGACGGGACCCTGCACATCACCAACTGCGACGGAAGCTGTGGCTGGTCCCTGGATGAGAAGGCCTACGTCTGCGGGGGCGGCGGTCCCGACCCCGCCGGTGTCTATCCCCTGACCTGTCCCGCACCTCCGGTGGAAGAGGACGTCTCCGTGGAGTGGCCCGAGGTCTGCGCCGGCCTCACCTGGAAAGGCTGCTGTAAAGGGACCACCCTGTTCTGGTGCGACGGTCTGGCCCTCCAGACCATCGAGTGCGCGGGTAACCCGGCGCCCCTCGATACCTGCGGCTGGGTCGGCGGTGGGGATGGCCACTACGATTGCGGCGGTCAGGGTTCGGACCCCGAGGGCGTCTGGGTCCTGGAGTGCGACGAGGAGATCGGTGAAGTCGTCGAGCAGCCTCCCGAGGCCGAGTGCACGGTGGGTGAGACAATCCAGGTGGGCTGCGGCGGTGTTTCCTTCAGCGGCTGCTGCACCGAGGAGCAGGATCTGGTGTTCTGCGAGGGCGGAGAGCTCCTCTGCGCGCTTCACTGCGCGCAGCTCCCCTCCCCCCTGGACACCTGCGGCTGGAAGCAGGCCGGTGAGACCGGCTTCTATGATTGCGGCGGGGACGGCATCGATCCAAGCGGTCAGAATCCCATCGTTTGTCAGGATTGGACGCCAGCAGAGGACGTGGTTACGGACGGCGGCGATGACGCTGTCGTCGTAGGCTGCCCGGGGCTTCCCTCGGGAGGGTGCTGTGATGGGCCGGTGCTGCATTACTGCGAGGACGGGGCCGCGGTCACCTTCGATTGCACGGAGATGGCCGTTGATCCCATATTCGGCGACTACGTTTTCTGTGGCCTCGACGAGGCCACAGGTAAGGCCTCCTGTGTCAAGAAGGAGGACGCGACCCCTCTCGAATGCGAGGTCACGCAGCCTGATGCCCCTCCGGAGCCCGCGCCTGACATCGTGGAACCTCCGCAGGGGGACGTTGTGTCGGACGTGTCAGCGGAGGTCTTCGAGGTGCTCCTGCCAGACGGTGCCGCCGGCCCGGATCTCGATGGTGCCGGGCCGCAACCGGATGTTCCCACAGCGGATCTCGTCTGGACCTGGCCGGATACGTCCCAGGACACGGTCGACGGCGCCGCGGATGGCGGCGGAAAGGGCGGTTGTGCGACCGGTAATCCCGGCGGACCGCTCCCCCTGGTCCTGCTCTTCGGGGTGTTCGTAATAGTCTTAAGGAATCGTCGGTTCGTCTAGTGCGGTAAGCGTCTGACCACAAATAAACAGATCGCACAGAGGGCGCTGATGCGCCGCTCTCGGAAGGCGAGCAATCGCAGTCATACTACCAGTATTTCAAGGTTGCTCAACGCCGCGAGAGCGGATGCAGCGGCGACTGAATGCACTGTTTATTTATGGTCAGACGCTAAGGGCGCGTCATGAGACCTGGCGCAGGAATGCATCATGGGGTCTATCGCAGGAAGGTGCGTGGCTTCCCCGCTCCCTCCGGGGGGCCTACGAGGCCCTCTTGCTCCATGCGGTTCATGAGGCGGGCGGCCCGGTTGTACCCGATCCCAAGGATTTGCTGGAGCTTAGAGGTCGAGACCTTGCCCCATTGTGCGGCCATTGCGACGGCTTGCTCGTAGAGATCCCCACCCTTGGACGAGGCCGAGGTCGCTGGATCCATGGGGTCGTCTGCGGCCTCCGCTGCCTCGACGCAGGCCCGCATGATCTCGCTGTTGTACTCCGGCTGCCCCTGGGTGCGCAGCATCTGCATGACCCGGTTGCGCTCCTCGGTGGACACGAACGCTCCGTGGACCCGCTGGAGCTTGGACGAACCCGAGGGCAGGTGGAGCATGTCGCCGTATCCCAGCAGGTCGTCCGCACCGTTCTGATCAAGGATCACCCGTGAGTCCTGCATCGAGCGGACCTTGAACGAGATCCGGGTGGGCATGTTGGCCTTGATGATGCCGGTGACCACCTTGATCGTGGGGTTCTGGGTGGCGATCATCATGTGGATGCCCGCGGCCCGGGCGAGTTGGGCCAAGCGGGCGATCGTGGTCTCCACCTGCTTTCCCGCTACCATCATGAGGTCGGCCAACTCGTCGATTACGATGACGATGTAGGGGAGGTGCTCCTGCTCTTCCTCCTGAGAGCCCCGATTCGCGATGACCTGCGCGTTGTACTCAGCGATATTGGGCACCCCGGCCTCGGACATGAGGCGGTTCCGGCGCTCCATTTCGCCCACGGTCCAGCGCAGGGCCACCACAGCGTCCTTGGATTCCGTGACCACGGGATGGAGGAGGTGGGGGATATCCTTGTACGCGGTCAACTCCAGCATCTTGGGGTCGATCAGGATGAACCGAACCTGATCCGGAGTCATGCGGTAGAGGATGCTCATCAAGAACGAGTGGATAGCGATGCTCTTCCCGGAGCCGGTGGTGCCCGCGACGAGGAGGTGGGGCATCTTTGTCAGGTCGTGGACCGTGGGTTTGCCCGCGATGTCCTTGCCCAGGACCAGGGGCAGCTTTTGCTTGGACTCCGTGTAGGAGTAGTGGGATAGGAGATCCCGCAGGTAGACCATCTCCCGTACCCGGTTCGGTACCTCGATGCCGACGACGTCCTTGCCGGGGATCGGCGCGATGACTCGGACCTGCTCCGCGGCGAGGGCCATGGCCAGGTCCTTGGAGAGGTTTGCGATCTGTGACACTTTGATAGCGGTGCCCGGGCGGAACTCGAAGAGGCTGATTACAGGGCCTGGATGGATAGCGGTGACCTCACCGTCTACCCTGAAGGCGAGGAGTTTTTCCGTTAGGACCCGCGCTGATTCCTGTAGGAGGGCCCGGTCCAGGGTGTTGGCGATGGGCGGGTGCCGGTCCAGCAGGCTGAGGTTGGGGAGCGCGTAGCTCCGTTGGGCCTCGCTGGGTGTGTTCGTCTGTTCGTCATCGTCGTCGACTACGTCGGCCTCAAGGCCTTCGGGGAGCTGACGCTCGAAGATGGGGATCTCCTG